>NZ_JARD01000020.1:0-107813 GCF_000708345.1 Microbacterium sp. Cr-K32
CACGCCGGGCGTATCGCCGCCGGCGTGCGTGACGGCGGGGCGGGGCATCCGATCGTCGCGATGGACGTGGCCGAGGCCCTTCCACTCGCGATCGCGGACGTCCTGGCGTGAATCGCGCGTCGACGGCCCGGGTGGTCGCGCTGTGGAGCGTCTTCCTCATCGTGCACGCGCTCACCGCATGGGCCGGCTGGGTCTACCCCAGCCAGCCCATGGGCGATGTGGTGCTCGTATACGAGCCCTGGGCGTCCTCTGCACTCGGCGGGGGGCCGATCGTCGGTGTCACCGAGACATGGGTCTACCCTCAGCTCGCCCTCGTGCCGATGCTCGTCGCCGCCGTGCTCTCCGCGCCGCTCGTGCCTCTGCTCGGAGTATCCAGTGCGTATCTCGTCGGATGGGCGGTCCTGGTCGTCATCCTCGACGCCGTCGCCTTCGCTGTGCTGGTGGGGCGCGCGCCCTCGCACGCGCGCCGTGTCGCGGCCTGGTTCTGGTGCGGCGCACTGGTGCTCCTCGGACCGATCGCGCTCTACCGGATCGATGCGATCACCGTCCCGATCGCCGTGATCGGCGGACTCTGGCTCGTGTCGCGGCCCGCTGTCGGAGCCGCTCTCCTCACGATCGGGGCATGGATCAAGATCTGGCCCGGTGCGCTCGTGCTCGCCGCCGTCGTCGCGCTCCGTGCGCGCGTGCGGGTGCTGGTCGCCGCCGCCGTCGTCAGTGTCGGGGTCGTCGCGACTCTGCTCCTGCTCGGGGCGGACACCGAGGTCCTCGGCTTCCTGACCGAGCAGGCCGGACGAGGGCTGCAGATCGAAGCCGTGGCCGCCACCCCCTTCCTGTGGCTCGCGGTCGCCGGCGCCGCCCGCATCGAGTACAGCTTCGAGATCCTGACCTTCCAGATCACCGCGCCGGGGGTCGACGTCGTCGCCGCGGCGCTCACACCCCTCATGGCGATCGCGGTGCTCGCGGTGACTGCGGTCGGGGCACTCAAGGCGGTGCGCGGCGCGAGCTTCCCGCGACTGTTCCCTCCGCTCGCTCTCACACTGGTGACGCTTCTGATCGTCACCAACAAGGTCGGTTCACCGCAGTTCCAGACCTGGATGATCGCGCCGATGATCCTGTGGCTCGTGCTCGATCGGGTCAGGGCACGCGTCCCGGCCGTCGTCGTCCTCGCGCTCTGCCTGCTCACCTGCCTCGTGTATCCGATCGGCTACGACGCCCTGCTGCGGGCCGACGTCCTCTCGGTCGCCGTCCTCACGGTGCGCAACATCCTTCTCGTCGTCCTGCTCGTCCTCGCAGCCCGCGCTCTCGTGCGCGTGCCTGTCCGCCATCCGAAAACCCAGGAGTGAAACCATGCTGATCGCCTTCTCCGTCGCCCCGAGCGGCACCCCCTCCGCGGGAGCAGAGCGCACCGATGCCTCCGTGCATGACGCCGTGGCCGCCGCCGTGCGGGTGGTGCGCGAGTCCGGACTGCCGCACCGCACCACGAGCATGTTCACCGAGATCGAGGGACCGGACTGGGACACGGTCATGGGCGTCGTGAAGCGTGCGACCGAGGCCGTGATGCCCTTCGGCTCGCGGGTCTCGCTTGTGCTCAAGGCCGACATCCGCCCGGGCTACTCCGGAGAGCTGGACGCGAAGATCGAGCGGCTGGAAGCAGCCATCGACGAAGCAACGGTCGAGGAGTCCGGTGACTGATTCCCCTTCGTCCATGTCGATCGCTCTTCGACCGGCGACGGCCGACGACTCCGAGTGGATCGCGGAACTCCGCGCTGAAGTGCTTCGGGCCGACCTGGAGCGGCTGGGGCGTTTCGACGAGACCCGCGTCCGGCAGCGGTTCCGTGATGCGTTCGAACCGACGCAGACCCGGATCATCGTCGTGGACGGCACCGATGTCGGCTCGGTCGCCATCCGTGCGGAGGGGGAGTCCCGCTGGCTGGAGCACTTCTACATCGCGACCTCGCATCAGCGCCGTGGTCTCGGTGACCGCGTGCTGGGGATGGTGCTCGATGACGCGACCCCGTATCGACTCAACGTGCTCCAGGGCAGCCCGGCGCGCCGTCTTTACGAACGCCACGGTTTCGTCGTCGACACCCAGGATGACGTTGATGTCTTCATGACGCTCGATCGCGCAGGGCGGGCGACCTCCGGGTCCGACGGCCGCTAAGCTGATCCGGTGAATCCCTCGACTGAATCGAGGGGTGCGGCGAAGTGGGCGCTCCTCTCCCTCGCCATCGGCAGCTTCGGCATCGGCATGACCGAATTCGTGGTCATGGGCCTGCTGCCCAACATCGCCGCCGACCTGTTGCCTTCGCTCTGGGCGACCAGCCAGGAAGATGCGCTGAGCCAGGCCGGCTGGCTGATCTCGCTCTACGCGCTCGGCGTGGTGGTGGGCGCACCGACCATCGCCGGCTTCGTCGCGCGTTACCCGCGGCATCGGGTGATGATCGTGCTGGCCCTCGCGTTGACGGTGTTCAACGCCCTCACGGTCGTGCTGCCCACGTTCGAGCTCGTCGCCGCGTCGCGCTTCCTCGCCGGGCTGCCGCACGGTGCATACTTCGGCATCGGTGCGCTCGTGGCCGCCGATGTGATGGGGCCGGGCAACCGCGCCAAGGGTGTGGCGTTCATCCTCACCGGCCTCACGGTCGCCAACGTCGTGGGCGTGCCGTTGGGGACGTTCCTCGGGCAGCAGTGGGGCTGGCGCTCCGCCTTCGCCGTCGTGGCGCTCGTCTTCGCTCTCGCCACCCTCTGCATCGCGCTCTTCGTCCCGGAACATCCGGGGGACCCGGGGCGCACGATGCGCCAGGAACTGCGGGTGTTCCGTATCCCGCAGGTGTGGTTCACCCTGGGCGTCGGCGCGATCGGTTTCGGCGGATTCTTCGCCGTCTACAGCTACATCGCCCCGCTGGTGACCGAGGTCTCCGGCTCCCCGGAGTGGGTGGTGCCGATCGTCCTCGTGCTCATGGGGCTCGGGATGACGGCGGGAAACCTCGTCGGCGGTCACCTCGCCGACATCGACCTGCGCCGCACGCTGCTCTTCGGACTCGCCGCCATGGCCGTGGTCTTCGTGCTGCTGGCATTCCTGTCGTTCTGGATCGTCAGCCTGGCCGCGGTGGTGCTGGTGGTCGGGTTCGTCTCCTCCGTGCTGAGCCCGACGATCCAGACCCGGCTCATGGACGTGGCGGGCGACAACCAGTCGATCGCCGCAGCCATGAACCACTCGGCGCTCAACATCGGCAACAGCCTGGGCGCATTCCTCGGGGGCGTCGTCATCGCCGCCGGCTGGGGCTTCACCGCACCGGCATGGACCGGTGCCGCGCTCGCCGTGGCCGGTCTGCTGATCGCGCTGCTCTCGTAACGCGTCGAAGGACGTCGCCCGGCGGCAGCGGAGCTCGTCGCCTCGTAGTTTCGCCGCGGCCGGTCCGGTCGTAGAGTGACGGGGTGAGTGCCCCCGAGCTGTCCCTGCCCGTCGCCGGCACTGCTGTGCTGCTGCGCGCGTCGGACCCCGCCTTCGAGGTGCTGCTGATGCGTCGACCCGATCGCGGGTCGTTCGCGGGTGCATGGGTCTTCCCCGGGGGCAAGGTCGAACCGGGCGACGTGCACGACGGCGACGACGAGTCCGAGAACGCGCGCCGTGCCGCGATCAGGGAGACGCGCGAGGAGGTGGGCCTCGCTGTCGACGACCTCGTGGTGCTCTCCGAGTGGCAGCCGCCGGTGGAGGCCCCTACGCGTATCCGCACCTGGTTCTTCCTCGCCGAGGCGCCGGACGGAGAGCCTTCGCCCGCTGCCGACGAGGTCGCGGAGATCGCCTGGGTGCGGGCGGCGGAGGCGCTCGCGAGGCACGCGGCGGGGGAGTGGACGCTGTATCCGCCGACGTGGATCACGCTCCACCAGCTTGCTGCGTTCAGCGACGTGGAATCGGCCCTGTCGTCGGGCGGTGCGGCGCAGCTGTTCCAGACCCGGGTGCTCGAGTCCGAAGCCGGGCGTGCCTTCGCCTGGGAGCAGGGACGCCTCGAGGCGGGCGCGCTGCCCTGGCGGTTCGTCGCGACCTGAGCGGCCGGGGTCAGCTGTCGAGCAGACGCCGCAGGTTCGAGCCCACCGCCTCGGTCTCGATCAGGAAGCCGTCGTGCCCGAAGTCGCTCGTGATCACCACGGCTTCGTCGTCGATGACATTCGGGATGCTGCGGGCGATGCGCTGTTGTCCGTCGACGGGGAAGAGGCGATCGCTGTCGATGCCGAGAACCAGCGTGGTGGCGGTGACGCCGTGCAGCGCCTCTTCGACGCCCCCTCGTCCACGGCCGACGTCGTGCGAGTTCATGGCCTCGACGAGCGTGATGTAGCTGTTCGCGTCGAAGCGGCGTGTGAACTTGTTGCCGTGGAAGTCGAGATACGACTCCACGGCGAAGCGACCGCCGTGCCCGAGCGGGGACACGTCGGACTGCCACGATCGCTGGAAACGCTGGTTGAGCTCGATCGGGCTGCGGTAGTTCAGCAGGGCCATACGGCGCGCCAGGGCGAGGCCGCGGTGCGGGCCGTCACCGTCGCCGAGGTCGTAGTACTCACCGCCCTGGAACCGCGGATCCATCCGGATGGTCTCCAACTGCACGGTGTTGAGCGCGATCTGGTCGGCGGTGGTCACCGGGGGAGATGAGAGCACGGCGAGGCGCTGCACGCGCTGGGGATGTGTGGCCGCCCACTCCAGCGCATGCATCCCGCCCATGGAACCGCCGATGACAGCGGCCCAGCTCTCGATGCCGAGGGCATCCGCCAGGCGGACCTGGGCGGCGACCTGGTCACGGATCGTGAGGTACGGGAAACGGGAGGCCCACTCGTAGCCGTCGGGGGCGACGCTCGCGGGGCCCGTCGAGCCCTGGCAGCCGCCCAGCATGTTCGGGGCGATCACGAACCAGCGGTCCGTGTCGAGCGGAGCTCCCGGGCCCGTGATGTCCTCCCACCAGCCCGCGGTGGGGTGCCCGGATCCCGCTGCGCCGCGCACATGGCTGTCCCCGGTGAGCGCGTGCAGCACGAGCACGGCGTTGTCCCGTGCCGTGTTCAGCTCGCCCCAGGACTCGTAGGCGATGCGGATGCCGGGGAGCTCGGCGCCGCTCTCCGTCGAGAAGGCGCCGAAGGCGGCGAACCGGCGACCGCCCACCGGGTCTCCGTCACGCCATGCTCCGGTCGCCGGCGGGCGGGCACGGAGCAGCCTGACGTCGGCCTCCGTCACGGGCGCCGAGGGCACCGTGTCCTCGGAGGTCGTCTGCCAGTCCATGCTCCCATTCTCGCCTGGTCCGGGACCCGTCGGTGGCAGGTTACGCTCCGATGTCCCGACTCTCCCGACCGCGACGATCGAGGCGGCCCGTCGGCATCGTCGCGTCGGTCGTCGGTCGTCGGCAGGTGTATCAGCGCACTCGGGTCAGGGTGGCGAGATGATCGCTGTTCCCCGCCCGCATCGTGCCCGACGTGACGACATCGAGGCCGCGGACGAAGACCTGGTCGATGCGTACGAGGGGGAAGGCGACAGGCCAGGTGAGCCCGAGGCTCCCATCCGTCGGACGCACCCAATCGGCTTCCGCGCGCAAGGCCGTCAGGCTCGGATCGGTCGACGGTGCGTTGAAGTCGCCGACGGCGATGAGGGAGTCCGCAGGGTCGGAGCCGACCTGGTCCGCGAGTCCGCTCAGCATCGTGTCGCGGTCCTGCTGGTGCCCCGGCCGCACCGACGCGGCGTGCATCACATAGACGGCGACCGGCGCGGACGGCACCTGCACCTCGACACGGAGCGCACGCTTCCAGCTGAGTCCCAGCGTCAGGGGCTCGGCGTTCGCGAGGGGATATCTGCTCCACACACCGACGGTTCCGACCGTGTACGAATGCGGGTACTGCCCGGCGAGGGCGTTCTGCGCCGCGGAGAGGCTGTCTCCATCGAGCTCCACGAGGGCGATCACATCGGCGCCGCTCTGCGCGAGCTCGGTCGCGGATGCGGCGGCCCCGCCGGATCGCGCCCTCACGTTCTGGCTCACGACCGTCAGTCCGGAGGCGGAGGCCGACTCCGACCCCATCGGACCGGGGAGGGCGGGAAGAGCCGGTGCCATCGCGAGGACCCACAGGAGTGCGGGAACCAGGATCACGACGACCACCCGGCGGGCGAGGAACAATGCGGCGATCAGCAGTGCGAGAAGCACGAGACCGAGCCAGGGGAGGGCGGCAGCGACCGCTGTGCCGACGATTCCGGGGATCCAGCCGCCGGCGATGACGAGCAGCACGGCGACGCCGGCGGCGGCGAGCCATCGCGCGCGGGTCGTCGTCACGCGTCGGACGCGCGGCGGTCGGTGTTCGACGTCGATCATGCTCTCCTCACGGCGGTCTTCCATTGTCGAGGCCGTCGCCTGTGGGTCGGCCGGGTGAAGACGTCGCCTGCACGCGAAGATGCCCCGGAGCTCGGGCTCCGGGGCATCTCGTGGGGTGTGCGGGTCAGGCGCGCGCGGCCTCCGACACGGCGCGGGCCGCGGCGAGAGCCTGCTCGAGGTCGGCCTTGAGATCGTCGACGTTCTCGATGCCGACGGAGAGTCGGACCAGGCCCGGCGTGACACCGGCGGTGAGCTGCTGCTCCGGCGTCAGCTGCGCGTGCGTGGTCGACGCGGGGTGGATGACGAGCGAGCGCACGTCGCCGATGTTGGCGAGGTGGCTGAACAGCGACAGGCTGTTCACGAACTCGCGTCCGGCTTCGACGCCGCCCTTCAGCTCGAACGACAGCACGGCGCCGACGCCCTTGGGCGCGTACTCGTTCGCCTTGGCGTACCAGGGTGAAGAGGGCAGACCCGAGTAGTTGACCGTCGCGACATCGTCGCGGCCGTCGAGCCACTCGGCGATCTCCTGGGCGTTCTGCACGTGGCGCTCGATGCGCAGGGACAGGGTCTCGACGCCCTGGATGAGGTTCCAGGCGCTCTGCGGGGCGATGGCGGATCCGAGGTCGCGCAGCAGCTGCACGCGGGCCTTGATGATGTACGCGAGCGGGTCGCCGACGGCGGCGGTGTAGCTGGCGCCGTGGTACGAGGGGTCCGGCACCGTGAGGCCGGGGAACTTGTCGACGTTCTTCGACCACTCGAACTTTCCGCCGTCGATGATGACGCCGCCGATCGTGGTGCCGTGGCCGCCGAGGAACTTCGTGACCGAGTGCACGACGATGTCGGCGCCGAACTCGAACGGACGGATCAGGTACGGGGTGGCGATCGTGTTGTCGACGATCAGCGGGACGCCGTTCTCGTGGGCCACATCGGCGACGGTGCGGATGTCGAGGATGTTGATCTGCGGGTTGCCGATCGTCTCCGCGAAGAACAGCTTCGTGTTCGGGCGGACAGCGCGACGCCACTCCTCGGGGTCGTCCTGGTTCTCGACGAACGTGACCTCGATGCCGAGCTTCGCCAGCGTGTACTTGAAGAGGTTGTAGGTGCCGCCGTAGATGGAGCTCGACGCGACGAAGTGGTCGCCGGCCTGGGCGATGTTCAGGACCGCGAAGGTCGACGCTGCCTGGCCGCTGGCGAGCACGAGAGCACCGGTGCCGCCTTCGAGCGCGGCGAGACGCTGCTCGAGCACGTCCTGCGTCGGGTTCTGGATGCGGGTGTAGATGTTGCCGAACTCCGCGAGGGCGAACAGGTTGGCGGCATGGTCCGCACTGTCGAACACGTACGAGGTGGTCTGGTAGATCGGCGTGGCACGTGCCTTGGTGACCGGGTCGGGGGCAGCGCCCGAGTGGATCTGCTTGGTCTCGAAACGCCAGGACTCGGGTGCGGACATGTGATTCCCCCAGGAGTGGTCGGAAGGTCGTGTGGCGGATGCCGTTGCAGCGACAGTACGGAATATCGCTGTCTGTCAACAACACACGGGAAATGTGACGTAACAGAGCGGAGGCCCGGAATCCTGCGGCGGATCGATAGGCGACAACCCCAGGGGGGAGTCCGCATTCCGGGGAGAACGCCGTACGGTGGAGGCATGGTGAACAGACGAGCAGTGGTGACAGGTGCGAGTTCGGGCATCGGCGCGGCGACGGTGCGTGCGCTCCGTGCCCGGGGATGGGACGTCGTGGGGGTGGCGCGACGCGAGGACCGACTGTCGGCGCTCGCCGCGGAGACCGGAGCCTCGGCCATCGCCTGCGACCTCACCGATGCCTCCGCCGTCGACGCGCTCGTGGGCGAACTCGAGCGGTCGGGCCCCGTGCATGCTCTCGTCCAGGTCGCCGGCGGTGCTCGCGGCACCGACCGCATCGAGGACGCATCGGTCGACGACTGGCAGTGGATGTTCGACGCGAACGTCCTGGCGAGCCAGCGTCTCGTCGCGGGTCTGCTCCCGCTCCTGCGCCGAGCCGCGGCATCGGACGGTCACGCGGATGCGATCTTCGTCACCTCCACGGCCGCGCAGACCGCGTACGCCGGCGGTGCAGGCTACAACGCCGCGAAGGCCGCGGAGTCGATGCTGGTGAAGGTGCTCCGTCAGGAACTCAACGGCGAGCCGATCCGTGTGGTCGAGGTGGCACCGGGAATGGTGCACACCGAGGAGTTCACGCTCAATCGCCTGGGCGGAGACTCGGTCGCGGCCGAGGCCGTGTACGCGGGTGTCGACGCCCCGCTCGTCGCCGACGACGTCGCCGACGTGATCGCCTATGCGCTGGAGTCGCCCGGACGCGTGAACCTCGACCTGATCACGATGCGGCCGGTAGCGCAGTCCGCGCAGCACCTGCTCGCCCGCGGTCCGCTGCGGGTGCGCTCCATCGACTGACGATGGCCCAGACTCTCGCAGAGCTCGCCGAGGGCGGGCTGATCGACGCCGGATGGGCGGAGGCACTGGCCCCCGTCCAGGACACGATCACCTCCCTGGGGGAGCGGCTCCGCGACGAGCAGGAGGCAGGGCGGGGATACCTGCCGGCGGGCGCGAACGTGCTCAGGGCCTTCCAGCGGCCGCTGTCCGACGTCCGCGTCCTCATCACCGGGCAGGATCCCTACCCCACGCCCGGACATCCCATCGGACTCTCGTTCGCCGTCGATCGCGATGTGCGCCCGCTGCCGCGCAGCCTCTCGAACATCTACAAGGAGCGCGAGACCGACCTGGGCATCCCTCCCGCACCGCACGGTGATCTGACGGCGTGGAGCGATCAGGGCGTCCTCCTGCTCAACCGTGTGCTCACCGTGCGTCCCGGTGAGGCGGCCTCTCACAGAGGGTGGGGGTGGGAGAAGGTCACGGAGCTCGCGATCCGTGCGCTCGTCGCGCGCGACCAGCCGCTCGTCGCGATCCTGTGGGGGAAGGACGCGGCCAACCTGCGGCCCCTCCTCGGGGAGACGCCGGTCATCTCCTCGGCTCATCCATCCCCGCTCTCAGCCCGCCGCGGTTTCTTCGGATCGCGTCCGTTCTCGCGGGCGAACGCCATGCTCGAGGAACGGGGTGCCGAGCCCGTGGACTGGAGGGTGGAAGGCGAAGCCTCTCCCTCTCTAAGCTGAGCGCATGCAGTTCGAGCCGGGGGACCGTCGTCGTGTCCTGCCGCGCCACCTGCGGCCTGCGCCCGCGCCCGAGATCTTCTCGTACACGATCCGCGCCGCGCGGCCTGCCGACCTGCCCCATGTGCGCGAGATATACAACCACTTCGTGAGCAATTCGGCCGTGACGCTCGACGAGCGACGCAGCAGCATTCCCTACTGGCGCGACAAGTACGCTCTGCTCGCCCGGCTCGAGCTTCCGTTCCTCGTCGCGGTGTCCCCGGGCGGCGAGGTGATGGGCTACGCCCTCGCGCAGCCATGGGCAGGTAAGAACGCCTACAAGTACACCGTCGAGGATTCGATCTACCTCGGTCCCGGTGCGGGAGGCAAAGGCCTGGGGGCGGCGTTGCTGCAGGCCCTCATCGATGCCTGCGAGCAGATCGGCCTCCGAGAGATGGTCGCGGTCATCAGCGACCGTGGTGCGGAGGCGTCGATCCGACTGCACGAGAAGCTCGGCTTCGTCGAAGCGGGACGGATGGGACGCGTCGGGTACAAGTTCGGCCGAGACCTCGGCACCGTGTACATGCGCCGCGTGCTCAAGCCGACAGGGCGGCGGCGGGGAGGGCTCTTCGGCTCGCGGCGCTGAGGACGCTCGTCCGGTCTCGCGATCGCTCTCTCAGTGCCCGGGGCCGGCGGGGATGACGGGGATGGCCGAGAGCAGCCTCTTCGTGTAGTCCTGAGTCGGATGCAGGAGCACGTCGCGAGTAGCGCCCCGCTCGACGATATGGCCGTCCTTCATCACGACGACCGTGTCGCACAGGTTCTGCACCACTCCGATGTCGTGCGACACGAGAACCAGCGTGAGGTCGGTCGTGTGTCGCAGTTCGATCAGCAGCTCGAGGATCTGGGCACGAACGGTCACGTCCAACGCCGACAGCGGCTCGTCGCCGACCAGGATCCGCGGGCCATGTACGATCGCGCGTGCGAGGGCGATCCGCTGCCGCTGCCCGCCCGAGAACTCATGCGGATAGCGGTCACCCATCTCGGGTTCGAGCCCGACCCGGGCGAGCACCTCCCGCACACGCGCACGGTGATCCCCCTCGACGCCGAGGGCCCAGAGCGGTTCTCGCACGATCTGACCGGCCGTCATCCGGGGGTCGAGCGACGCGTACGGGTCCTGGAACACCAGCCCTGTCTCGCGGCGCAGCCAATGCAGGGACCTCGCCGATGCGGTGGCGTCGACCGGGCGGCCGCCGACGGCGATCGTGCCGGACGTCGGGCGGTCCAGTCCCAGCAGCAGCCTGACCAGAGTGGACTTGCCCGATCCGGATTCGCCGATGATGCCGACGGACGATCCTTCGACGATGTCGAGGTCGGTGGGAGCCAGGGCGGTCTGCGTGCGGGTGCGCTCGAATGCGGAGCGTTTCGGGACGAAGAAGTCGCGACTGAGCCCTCGGGCCTCGATCAGACTCACGCGGCACCCCCATCCGGACGCCACAGGGTCGCCGTCGCATCCCGCAGCAGCCCCTGGGTGATGGGCGAGGACGGTGCGGAGAGAAGGGTCGAGACCGGGGCGGCTTCGACGACGTGCCCGTGTTCGAGCACGACTCCCTCGGTCGCGACCTGTGCGAGCACGGCGAGGTCGTGGGTGATGAACACGAGAGACATGCCCTCGTCCGCGACGAGCGCGAGCAGCAGGGAGAGGATCTCGGCCTGGATCGTGACGTCGAGCGCGGTCGTCGGCTCATCGGCGATGAGCAGCCTCGGACGACACGCGAGTGCCATCGCGATGGCGACACGCTGGCGCTGACCGCCGGAGAGCTGATGCGGGTACCGGTCCACGATCGACGCGGGGTCGGGAAGCCGCACCCGTGCCGCTTCCGCGATCGCCCTCTCCCGGGCCTCGCGGCGCCCGAGTCCCTCGTGGATGCGGATCGATTCCGCGATCTGCCGACCGACGGTCCTGATCGGATTCAGTGCCGTGCGCGGCTCCTGGAACACGATGCCGATGTCGTCGCCGCGAAGGCGGGCCAGCTCGCGATCCGGCATCCCCACCAGCTCGGTGCCGTTCCAGCGGATGCTCCCGCTCGTGGTCGCGCCGTCCGGGAGCAGTCCCAGCACAGCGAGCGCGGTGAGGGACTTGCCGGACCCGGACTCGCCGATGAGTCCGAGTCGCGCGCCGTCGGGCACCTCGAAGGAGATGCCGTCGACGACGTGTCGCCCATCGATCTCGACCACGAGGTCCTTCACGGAGAGGCTCATGCGACCACCCCCGGGGTGTGGATCTCGGCGGCGCGATGCCGCAGCGTCGGATCGGTCGCCTCGCGCAGACCGTCGCCCAGCAGGTTCAGCGCGAGGACGGTGATCGTGATCGTGAGCCCCGGCCAGAGCACGGACAGCGGATGCACCCCGATATACCGTTGGAGGTCGGCGAGCAGCAGGCCCCAGCTCGGTTCGACCACCGAGGCGCCGAAACCCAGATACGAGAGACCGGCTTCGGCGAGGACTGCGACCGCCATCGACCACGACAGCTGCACGATGAAGACGGGGGCGACGTTCGGCAGCAGGTGTCGCACGAGGCTCTGAGCAGGCGTGACCCCCGCGGCTCGCGCAGCCAGGACGAAGTCGCTCTGCTGCACACGGCGCAACTCGGGGCGGGTGACGCGCGCGATGTTGACGCCGAAGCCGATTCCCACCGCCCAGATCACCACCCAGAGGGATCCGCCCCAGACCGAGGAGATCATCATGGCGATCAGCAGCACGGGGAATGCGATCAGGATGTCGACGAGTACCGCCACGGTCTCACGCAGCCAGCGTGCGGTCAGTGCTCCGAGGGCTGCGAGTGCGATACCGACCACGGTGGCGACGAGCCCTGCTCCGATGCTCACGAAGACGGTCGTGCGGGCACCCGCCATCAGCAGGCTCAGGATGTCGCGACCCGTGTCGTCGGTGCCCAGCAGATGCGGCCAGCTCGGCGGCAGCCAGCGATCGCCGATGTCCGACGCCTGCGGATCGAAGGGTGTCCAGAAGAGGGCGACGAGCGCGGTGAGGGCGATCACGACGACGACGATCGCACCGAAGCGCCCCGTCGAAGTGTCCCACAGTCGGCCCAGCCAGCGCGGGGTCATGCGGCCTCCCGCTGTCGAGGGTCGATCGCGCGGTGCGCGAGGTCGACCAGGAAGCCCACGACCAGCACGAATCCGGTGAGCACGAGCAGCTCGCTCTGCACCTTGATGAGGTCGCGCGTTCCGACATCGGCGACGAGCATGCGTCCGATTCCCGGGAGGGTGAACAGCTGCTCGATCACGACCGATCCGACGATGATGCCGGCGACCTGGAGGCCGAGCACCGTGATGATCGAGAGGCCGACGGCCGGGATGCCGTGCTGGATGAGCGCTCGAGTGCGGGTGAGGCCCTTCGCTGCGGCGGTGCGGACGAAGTCCTGTCCTGCGGCTTGGAGCGTCGCACTGCGTACGAATCGCATCAGCATCGCTCCCTCCACGATCCCGATCGTCAGCGCGGGGAGGAGGAGCGATTCGATCGCCCTTCCGGGCGTCGACCAGCCGGTGCGGGGGAACCCCTGCGGTGGAAGCCAGCCCAGCCAGACCGAGAAGACGACGATGAGCATCATGCCGGCCCACACCACGGGGACGGCGGCCAGCGCCTGAGCGCCGACGCTGAGCGCGGTGCCGCCGCGTCGGTTGCGCAGGAGCGCGGCCAGGATGCCGAAGGGCACGGCGATGAGCACGGCGATCAGGAGCGACATGATGCCGAGCGGAACGGTGACCTGAGCCTTGAGGAGGAGCTCTTCGCCGACGGAGGCGCCCGACAGCAGAGAGGTGCCGAGGTCGCCGCGGAAGATGCCGCCGATCCAGTCGGTGTACTGGGCGAGCAGAGGCCGGTTCAGTCCGAGGGATTCGCGCAGGGCCTCGACCTCGGCGGGGGAGGCCTGGGTGCCGGCGATGAGCTGTGCGACATCGCCGGGGAAGACGCGGAGCGTCAGGAAGATGAGCACGCTCGACACGAGGAGCCCTGCGATGAGCAGGGCTCCTCGGACGAGCGCATAGCGGATCACGAAGGGGTGACCGCTCGCTACTTCTCGGCGGAGACGGTGACGCCCGCGAGGTTGATGCGCGAGTTGATCGAGTCCTCGGGGAAGCCGGCCACGATCGGGCTCACCGCCGTGATCGTCTCGCCGTTGTAGAGCCAGTCGGCGGCGTGGTCCTCCGACACGATGCGTGCGGCCTGCGCGAGCAGGTCAGCGGACTTGTCCGGGTCGACCTCGGCAAGTGCCTTCGCATACAGGTCCTGCACCTCGGCGTTGTCGTAGCCGAAGTAGTAGTCCGGGTCGGCGAAGTTGCCGAAGTCCCGCGGCTCGACGTGCAGAACGAAGCTGAGGTCGTAGTCGTGGTTCGTGTAGACGTCCTCCAACCAGGTGGGGAACTCGACGGAGTTGACTTCGAGCGTCACGCCGATCTTCTTGAAGTCCGAGATCAGGACCTTCGGCACCGTCGTGCCGTAGAAGGAGGGGATCGTGAGCGTCAGCTCCAAGTCCTTCTGGCCGGCCTCTGCGAGCAGATCCTTGGCCTTCTCGGGGTCGTAGGAGATCACGTCGGACAGGTCTTCGTAGCCGGGGTCGAGCTCGGGGATCGGCCCGTACAGCGCGGTGCCGGCGCCGACCGCCTCGATGAGAGCTTCGTGGTCGATGGCGAGCCGGAGTGCTTCGCGCACGCGGACGTCGTCGAGCGGGGCCTTCTTGTTGTTGAAGGCGAGAGTGGCCTTGTCGGTGGTGCGCCCGGTCGTGAGGGCGAAGTCTCCCGAGTCCTCGAGCTGCGGCGCGAGGTTCGGATCCACGGCCGTGAGCACGTCCACGTCGCCGGCCAGCGCGGCGTTCACCCCCGCGGTGAAGTCGGGGATGTACTGGAACTCCACCTGCGCGACGCCGGCCGGATCGCCCCAGTAGGCGTCGTTGCGCGCGAAGGTGATGGTGCTGCCCTTGTTCCAGCGCGTCAGGGTGAAGGGACCGGTACCATTCTCGGCCGTCTTCAGATCGGTGGTGTCTCCGGTCTTGAACACCAGACCGGCGGGCCCCGTGAGGGCGAACAGGAAGTTCTGGTTCGGTGCGGACAGCACGATCTCGACCGTCGTCGGGTCCGGTGCAGTGATCGCCGTCACCGAGGCGAAGTCCGCGTTGCCCTGGACGGTCGCATCCGTGCGCACGGTCTCGTACGAGGAGACGACGTCGGCGGACGTGAGCGGCGTGCCGTCGTGGAAGACGACGCCGTCGTTCAGGGTGAACGTGTACGTGAGACCGTCGGACGAGACGGTGTAGTCGGAGGCGAGGCGACCCTCGATCTCATTGTCCTGCGTGCGGGTGACGAGACCCTCGTAGATGTTGTCGATCAGGATCTGCTCGAGCGCGGCACCACTGGTGTGGCGGATGTCGAGATTGGTCGGCTCGAGGACGAGCCCGACGTGGAGGGTGGCGCTCGGGTCGGGTGTTCCCGCTGCGCTGCTGGGCTCGGGCTCGGTGGTGCCGGAGCAGGCGCTCAGGATCACGGCGGTGGCCGCGAGCGCGGATATCAGCGCGAGACGTCGGGTGCGTCGGAACATGGGCGTTTCCTCTCGGTGCGGCAGCTGCTGTGTGCCGTGGAATCGAGCCTAGAGATGTGAGGCGGGGTGCGGGTCGTGTATGGAACGGAGAGTCATATTCCGGCGGCGGGTGCTGCCGAGCCGATGAGACCGGCGAGAGCGGTCGGTGCCGTCTCCTGCACGTTATGGGTCGCATCGAGGACGACCAGCTGCGCCGCAGGCACGCGTCGCTGGAGCTCGGCGGCATCGGCTTCGCTGACGAATCCTCGTGCGGCCCGCACCAGGGTGATCGGCGCGCTGACTGCGGCCAGGTCATCCCAGCCCGTCTCGTGCAGCACCGACGGGGCGGTTGCCGATCCGGGGTCGTGAGCGGCGAGAGCCTGGGCGGCGAGGTGTGCGAAGTGGTGCTTCCACTCCACGCGTCCGTCCTCGCGTACGCGCGTGTTCAGGAAGACACCGCGTTCGGTCTCGGGGCGGGATCCGCCGAAGCCGAGCGCGATCGCCTTGTCGACGAGTTCGTCCCGCGTGGCGAAGTCGGTCGGGCCCGCGTAGAACTCGCGCAGCGCCGCGGGTCCGGCTGTCACGTCGATCCCTGGCGTGATGTCGACGATGATGAGCTCGGCTACCAGATCGGGTCGTGCGGCTGCGAGCGCGGCACCGGTGAGTCCTCCGAGCGACTGGCCGACCACGACCTGGGGCTGCGTGGCCCAGGCGTCGAGCGCGGCGGCCACGTCGCGGGCGAGCGTTCGCGGCGTGTAGTCGATGTCGTCACGCCAGGAGGAGTCGCCGTGCCCGGCGAGATCGATCGCGAGCAGCGGCTGCTGCAGCGCAAGCGATGTGGTGTCCCAGGTGTGCGCGTTCAGGCCCGCTCCGTGCAGCAGTGTCACGCGCGGCTCGTCGGTTCCGAAACGAAGGGCGCTCAGGGTGCGTCCGTCCGGCAGCGGAAGGGTGAGACGCTCCACCGCCGGGAACGGCACGCCGAGTGCTTCGGCTTGTGCGGGAAGATAGCTGAACTCGCTGATGTCGATCGCCACCTCCACATTCTGCGCCCTCGCGCAGACGCGCAGGAAATGCAGGACCATTACGACAAGCAATTGCGGCTTTCGGTTGCACATTATGTCTCTATGTTTCGCTCTCCTGTTGTCAATATGCATTTCCTGCAGACGCCTCAGTCGGAGCGTGGGCAATGCTCGCCGAATATCATGGAGTCATGAGCGAGACGCGTGTGCACCTGTCCAAGACCGAGCCGACGGCGTACCAGGCGCTTGACGCGTTCTCGAAGACCGTGGGGCAGATCTGCGCGGCCAACGGCATCGACGACCGCCTCAAGGAGCTCGTCATGATCCACTGCTCGCAGCTCAACGGCTGCGCGTACTGCGCGCGGATCCATGTCGACCGAGCGGTGGCGGCGGGGGTCGACACCGACACTCTCACGCAGATCCCCACGTGGCGCGAGAGCGGTGTGTTCAGCGAGCGGGAACGCGCCGCCCTCGAGCTCGCCGAAGCGTTCACGTTCATCGCCGAGGACGGGATCTCCGACGAGGTCTACGACCAGGTGGGAAGTGTGTTCACCGAGAAGGAGTACGCGGCGCTCAGCTGGGCCTGCGTGTCGATCAACGCCTTCAACCGCATCGTGATCGCGGGACGCTACCCCGTTCCTGCTCGCGATCCGAAGGGTCAGGCATGACGATCCTCGAGGTCGAGGGTGTCTCGAACATCCGGGATGTCGGGGGTATGCCGGCGAACGGTGGTCGTATCCGTTCCGGGGTGCTGCTGCGATCGGGACAGCTCTCGGGTGCGACCGCATCCGGCGCCGCCGCGCTGCGGGCACAGGTTCGGCACATCGTCGATCTGCGCGACGGCGAAGAGGTCGCTGCGGAACCCACGGAGATCGAGGGGCCGGACACCACACACCTTCCCCTGTTCCTGGGTTCGGTGCGATCCTTCTTCGAGGCCGACACGAGTCTCGAAGACCTGTATCTGCATCTGCTCGAGGAGAGCGGCGAACGACTCGTCGACGCCATCCGCATCATCGCCGCGGGAGAGTGCACGCTGGTGCACTGCACCGTCGGCAAAGATCGGACCGGCGTCACCGTCGCCCTCGCTCTCGCCGCCGTCGGAGCCGATCGCGAGGCCGTGATCGCCGACTATGCGCTCACGGAGTCGCAGCTTCCTGCTCAGCGCACGCGGTGGATCGCCGAGTACCTGCGGACCCAGCACCCGGAGGCCGTGCACGCGGTGGCGCTCGCGACCCAGTCCCCGGCGCCCGTGATGCGTCGTCTGCTGCAGCAGGTCGACGAACGGTGGGGGTCTGCTGCCGCATACCTGCGCGCGCAGGGGATGACCGAGGCCGAACTGGCCGCCTTGGTGGCGGCGCTCGTCGAACCGGCTTCCTCCACCGAAAGCTCCCGGCGATGACCGAGCTGATGCAAGGTTAGGCAAGCCTTCACTTGGTGTACGATGAAGACACCATGGACACCTCGCTCGAGACTCGCGGCACGCGCGCCGAACGTCGCGCGGCACGTCAGCGTTCCCATCACCTGGTGACGGCAGACGAGCACTCGCTCACTGAGCTCGAGGTGTTCCTGACCACGCTGCCGTTGTGCGCGTCGGGTCGTATCTTCATCGAGGTGCCCGAGGTCGCCGACATCGGCGTGATCGATGCTCCTGGTCGAATGACGGTCACGTGGCTCGCTCGTGAGCAGCGGTCCGGTGCTCCCGGAAGCGGTCGGGCGTGCGCACCCGGTCAGGCTCTGGCAAGAGCGACCTGCGCGTGGGCCGACGAGATGATGTGCGACGACGAGATCGAGACCCACGTCACTCTGCTCGGCAGCTACCTCGGGACGGCCGACATCATCGACCACCTGATGAGTGCGCTGGAGATCTCCCCGGCGCTCATCCACGCTCCCGCGCGCTTCGGCCTGCTGCCCGCCGACCGCTGATCCGCACGCGCAGGCGGCTCACGGCATGTTGACGTGCCGTCCAGTGGCCCGCGCCCATGCGAAGGCCGTCAGCACGTCACCGCGTGCGGCGCACGTAGTTGCCGTCTTCGAGTCCCGCCTCGATCTCGAAGCGATTGCGTAGGGGGTTCCTCCCCGCAAAGAGGTACAGCACCGGCATCAGGAAGCCGTAGCGAAGCCACTGCTCCTTGTGCACGGCTTCGTGGCGGAGAACCGCCTCGCTGGGGCGGGTGCCACCCGTCAGGAAGCAGCCGCCGACGCACACCCCGCCGCGATTGAAGGTCCATGAGGGCATGCCCTGGAAGATCCACAAGCCTTCGCGCCGCTCGACGGGGCCGGTGCTCCACAGCGAGCCCCAGATCCACCCGATGGCCGTGCCCCAGGCGTAGCCGAGGCGGCTGATCGGAGAGCGCAGCAGGAAAGAGGGAATCCGTCGGTCGAGGCGTCTTCCGCGAGCGAGAGCCTGTTCTGCGGCCGGCCGCCAGTCCGTGGCGGCGGTCACGCCACCGCTCCGACCAGCCGCAGCAGCGCACCGAGGTCGTCGACCGCGTCGGCCGGAGACCGGGGAGCGAACCCGGCGATCGTCGCGCCCGCCAGTGGCACTTCGCTGCGCAGTGCGCGGATGGCAGTGCTCAGAGCCGCGGGCGAGAGTCCGAACGGCACGGAAGACGACACGCCCGCGAACTCCGAGGGATCGAGCACATCCACGTCGATGTGGACCCACACCCGCGTCGCCCCGGTCGCGCGGACCGCATCGAGCAGCGCTTCGGGGCGTGCGAGGTCGTCGACCGAGAGGTTGCTCAAAGGGGCGATCTGCTCGACCTCGGCATCGTCGAGATTGCGCATCCCGACGGTCACCACACGGTGCGCGGGGATCGCGGGGGAGAGCACGAGTTGATCCTCACCCTCACCGAGCAGCGCCCGCAGCGCCATGCCCGAGAATGCACCGGACGGTGAGGTCTCGGGCGTGTGCATGTCGGCGTGCGCGTCGCACCACACCACGGCGAGCCCTTCCGTCCCTCCCGGGAGGGCATCGAGAGCGGCGACGGTCACGCTGCAGTCGCCGCCGATCACCACGGTGTCGTGGTCGATGTGCCCGTGCACCATCTCACGGGTGCGTAGCAGGGCGCTCAGGCGGCGGACCCCGGTTCCCAACGACTCACCGGCCTCGACCGGCACATCGAGCACGGTCGTCGCCGTCCGCGGCAGATCACCCGCGATCGCTGCGGCGCCGTCGGTGAGAAGCATCGCGCGCGGTGCGGGTGAACCCTGCCACTGCGGGATGACGAGGAATCGCACCATGGGTGCCTCCGAAGAAGAGAGGGCGGATGCCCCGGCGCGCTGCCCGGGGCATCCGCCGGTCGTGTCAGTTGCCTTCGATGGCCTGGCGGGGAGCGCTGCCGCCGGCCTTGAGCTCGGCGAGACGTGCCTCGACCTCGGTCAGTTCGCCGAGGTCTTCCAGGCTCTCGAACTGGGCATCGAGGCTCGACGCTGCGAGCTCGATCTTGCCCTGCGCGATGGCCTCCTGGCGGCGGACCTTGTCCTCGAACCGGCCCAGCTCGCTGGTGGGGTCGAGCACGTTGATCGAGCCGACAGCGTCCTGCACCTTAGTCTGCGCCTCGGCGACCTTGGCGCGCGCGAGGAGTTCGCTGCGCTTGTTCTTGAGCTCGACCAGCTTGTCCTTCATGCCGTTCAAGCCGCTCTTGAGCTTGTCGACGATCTCGGTCTGCGCCGCGATTTGGGGCTCAGCACCGGTCGCCTCGCGCTCGGCGCTGATCTGGCGCTGCAGGGCGATCTTGGCGAGGTTGTCGAACTTGTCCGCGTCGGCGGTGTTGCCGCTCGCGCGCATCTCATCGGCCTTGCGGCTGGCGGCGAGGGCCTTGTTGCCCCATTCGGTCGACGCCTGGACGTCTTCCTCGTGGTCGCGCTCGAGCAGGCGCAGGTTGCCGATCGTCTCCGCGATCGCCGACTCGGCGTCGGCGATGCTGTTCGTGTAATCGCGAACGAGCTGGTCGATCATCTTCTGCGGGTCCTCCGCAGAGTCCAGCAGGGAGTTGATGTTCGCGCGGACGAGGGTCGAGATACGTCCGAAGATGGACTGCTTGGTCATGCGTGATTCCTTTCAGAGGGCGTCTTCGAGAGCTTGTCGTATGTGTCTGTGTAGCGGATCAGAAGCGTCTACCTCCTGATCGGCCACTGCGGCCGCTGCTGCGGGAGCCGCCGCCTCCGCCGAATCCGGAGCTGCGGAATCCTCCTCCGGAGGAGCGCCAGCCGCTGCTGCTTCCCCGCCGCGAGGATCCGCCGCTTCCGCCGCCGGCGAGCAGCCCGCCGATGATGCCGCCGAGGATGTCCCCGCCGATCCCCGAGCCGCCGGACGACGACCCGGATCCGCCGAACAGGCCTCCGAAGCCGCCCTGGTCGTAACCGGGAGGGGCGTACGCCTGCACATCGGATTGCGCAGCCGACGTCGCCTGGCCTGCCAGGGCGAGCGCACGATTGGCCTCCGCCAGTGCGGCGTCGGGGTCGGTCGCCCGCAGGTTGAGCGCCTGCGTCAGGCTCGCCTCCGCGTTCGCGAGGCGGGTGCGGGCGGTGGAGCCCACGGTTCCTCGGCGCGTCTCGATGAAGTCACGAGCCGCGCGGATCTCGGAGTTCGCCTGAGTGAGGGTCTGATCGAGCATCTGCTGCACACGACGCGCGCGTTCGACGCCCTCCCTGCCCTGAGCGATCGCGGCATCGATCTGCGCGTTGGCGGCGGTGAGCGCCTCGAGAACGCGCTGCGGATTACGCGTGGAGCCGGCGAGGTCGGTCTGTGCCACTTGGAGCTGCTGTGCGGTCGCGGAGGCCGCGCCGGCGATCGCTCCCGAAGGATCGGGCAGCTGCTGCGCCGCCGCGAGGTCTCCCTGCAGCTCGGTGACGAGCGCCTGGGACTGCGCCTCGATCGTCGAGAGCTCGGTGCCCAGCGTCGTCACAGCCTGGGCGAGCTGTGCCGCCTGCGCCACCGACTGCTCTGCGGTGCGGATCGCGAACGCCGCCTCGCCCGAACGGCCGGCCGCGATCGCCTGCGCCGCCGCCTCGATCGATCGATCCGCGAGGTCGGCTCGCTCGCGGGCCTGTGCGGGGTTGTCCGCGACCATCGCGAGCGCCGCCGGAGCGTAGGTGGACGTGAGTGCGGAGAGGGCCGGAGCGGCCGCGGCGAGGACCGGGTCGAGCGCCGCGCGCTCACGACGGACCCGCTCGAGCTCCTGCGGGGCGTTCTGCTCCAGTTTGCGGAGCTCGTCGAATGCGGCGGTGTTGTCATCCAGGATGTCGTCGATCTCGTCCGCGATCTGGATGATGCGAATATGCCACGCCCTGCGGTCGTGGATCGTGTCCTCGATCTCGTCGTCGAGCTTCTGCTTCAGGTCGAAGGCCTCGGAGATCTTGGCCTTCGCCGCATCGACGACGCGCGTGAACTCCTCGGTCGCGCCCTCGCCGAACTGGGCGACGGCGAAGCCGAGTTCCTCCCGGCTCGAGGTGATCGCATCGTCCGCCTGCACGAGCGCGAGTCCGGCCTGTGCCTCGACCTGCTGGTCGGTCAGAGCGGAGAATGGATCGGCGGGATCGGGGGTCTCGGGCATGGCGCCGCGCTCACGGATCTCGGCGCGGCGGCGCGCGCGGCGCACGAGAGCGACGACGAGCCACACCAGCAGCGCGACCACGACGATCGCGACGACGATCAGGCCGATCCGGAGCGCGCCGGCGCCCCCGTCTCCCTGGATCTCATCGGCGGCGAGGCTGATCGCTCCGACCCAGTCGCCGTCGGACGCGAAGGGAACCATCTTGTCCTCGATGCTGTCGAGCTGTCCGAAGCTCACGGGGCCGTCGGGGGCGGCGGAGATGTAGTAGCTCCGGCCGTCGACGGCGATCGCGAGAAGATACTGCTCGGTGCCGAGATTGTTGTCCTGTGCGACCGTATCCGCCCACTGCACGTTGTCGCTGGGATTGGTGAAGTCGTCGACGAGGACGACGAAGAGGTCGGCGTTCGAGTTGTCGGTGAGCTCCTGGAGCCGGGCTTCGACGGTGGCCTCTTCGTCGGCGCTCAGCACACCCGCCTGATCGGTGACGTACCCGGCATCGAGGGTGAGCGGATCGGTGGCCGATGCCGCGGAGGCGGTGAACGCTCCGGCGACCGCGGCGAGCGTGAGTGCGGCCAGCGCGAGCCACCGTTTCGTCATCGTGTTCCCTCCGACCGGCAGCCGAGCCCCATGCCACGAGTCTATGCACTGGATCCGACACGCGACAGCACTCGATGGTGCTTCTCCGTTCGCCCTCAGCGCAGACACATACGCTGGGAGGCATGGACGACATGTACGGTTCGGATGTGCTGGCCGCCGGCTGGCGCGACCGCGGCGCGAAGCAGGTGCCGCAGGTCGCGGCGGAGACGGATCTCGTCGTGGAGGTCGCCGACGACGGTTTCTGCGGTGCCGTGACCCGCGTGCAGGGTGGGAACGTCGAGCTGGAGGACCGGGGCGGACGTCGACGCCTGTTCCCCCTCGGCGGAGGATTCCTGATCGACGGCGCACCGGTCCGTCTGGTCGTCCCCGCGGCGAAGCCCCAGGGCCCGCGTCGGACGGCGTCCGGGTCCTTCGTGGTCGCCGATCAGCGCGCCCGCGTCGCGCTGCCCAGCCGCATCCTCGTCGAGGGCAAGCACGATGCCGAGCTCGTCGAGAAGGTGTGGGGTGCAGATCTGCGGGTCGAAGGCGTGGTCGTCGAGTTCCTGCAGGGAGTGGATCTGCTCGACGATCTGCTGGCAGCCGAACCACCCAGCGCGACGCGACGCTACGGAGTTCTCGTCGACCATCTCGTCCCGGGCTCCAAGGAGTCGCGGATCGCGGATGCGGTCGCCCGGGGCCCGCACGGTCGCCATCTCCGCATCGTCGGTCACCCCTTCGTCGACGTCTGGCAGTGCGTCACGCCGCGAGCCCTCGGCATCGCGAAGTGGCCGGAGATCCCGCGCGGCATCGAGTGGAAGGTCGGTATCTGCCGTGCCCTCGGGTGGCCGCACGAGACGCAGGCCGACACCGCGCGCGCCTGGCAGCACATCCTCTCGAAGGTGACGACCTATCGGGATCTGGAACCCGCCCTGCTGGGCCGTGTGGAGGAACTCATCGACTTCGTGACGGCGCCGACGCACTGAGCGCGGCTCTCGCGGGAGGTATCCGAGGCGCCGGACGCCGCGACGCCGACGGCTACCCTGGATTCATGCCCGAACCCCGTACCTTCCGAGACGAACCGGTGTCGTTCGTGCGCCGCAGCGGTCGGATGTCCGACGCCCAGGAGCGCGCGTTCTCCGAGCTCGGCCCGCACTACCTGCTCGACGTGCCGCGAGACGTCGCCTGGACGTCCGTGCACCCCGAGGCCCGTCTCGACCCCGCGACCGAGTACGGACGCTCGGCCGATCTCTACGTGGAGATCGGCTCCGGGCAGGGGCATGCGATCGTGGCCGCGGCGTCGTCGCGCCCGGACGACGACTTCCTCGCCGTCGAGGTGTTCCGCGCTGGACTCGCGCGGACGATGCTCGACGCCGATCGCGAGGGTGCCCGCAACCTGCGCGTGGTCGAGGCGAACGCGCCGGAGGTGCTCTCCTCATTCCTCCCCGAGGCTGCGGCACGGGAGGTGTGGATCTTCTTCCCCGACCCGTGGCACAAGAAGAAGCACACCAAACGGCGTCTGGTGCGCCCCGGTTTCGGCGACACCGCGGCGAGAGCATTGCGTGACGGCGGACTGCTGCGACTCGCGACGGACTGGGAGGACTACGCGCTGCAGATGCGCGAGGTGCTCGATGCCGAGCCGCTGTTCGAGCGTGCATTCGACGGGGAGTGGGCTGACCGCTTCGACGGCCGGGTGATGACCGCATTCGAGCGCAAGGGCATCGCCAAGGGACGGGACATCCGCGACCTCGTGTATCGGCGCAGGACGCGCGCGTGACCGACGTGCGGCGTGACACGATGCAGCGGCTGGGCTTCGTGCCGGCGCTGCTCGTGTGCGCCGCGGCTCCGGCATTCTTCGTGCTGGAGATCCCCTGGATCGGCTGGACGCTGCTCGCGGCGGGCATCGCTGTGGCGGGNCTGATCGAGCGCGGCCGCCGCGCCGAGGACGAGGTCGTGCGCGTGGGGTCTCGGTTGGAGACCGCGAGGATGATCGGAGTGCACAGGCCGCCGTCTCTCGCGAGGGATCTCTCCCTGATCGCGATCGGTCTTCTGATCGTGAGCATCATCCCGTTGGCTGCGGAGCTCGACAACCTCGCGATGTTGCGCTTCACTCTTGCACTCGGCGGGGCGGTCGCCGTGCCGTACGTCATCTCGCGGTTCGTCTACCGCGACCGCGCGATCAGCTTCCCGTGGCGAACACGTAGACGCTGGGGTCGGCTGCAATGGGGCTGGCTGGTGGCCGTGCTGGTGCTCGGCTGGCTCATCCTGCCCTTCTACTTCATCACCAGCGGGGTCTACCAGAACTGGCCGGTGGTCGACACCCCCGACCTCATCGCGAGGCTCTTCGTCGGCGTCGGCGCCGTCGGTATCTGGGACGAGCTGTTCTTCATCTGCACGGTGTTCGTGCTGCTGCGACGCCACTTCCCGGACCTGGTCGCGAACCTGCTCCAAGCGATCGTCTTCGTCTCGTTCCTCTGGGAGCTCGGCTACCGGGAGTGGGGACCGCTGCTGACCATCCCGTTCGCCCTGCTGCAGGGGTACATCTTCCTCCGCACGCATTCGCTCGCCTATGTCGTCACGGTGCATCTGCTGTTCGACGCCGTGGTGTTCGCCGTGCTGGTGCACGCACACAATCCGGGACTGCTGCCGATCTTCCTCGTGTAGCCCCGGTCGCGGTCAGCTTGCTCCCGACCCTTCGGAACGGGAGAATCAGCCCATGCTCATCGTCGGTCTCGTCCTCGCCGCAGCCGCCGCTGCGTTCCACGTCTTCATCTTCGCGCTCGAGTCGCTCAGGTGGACCGATCCCGAGACGCGGAAGATCTTCGGCGTCGCCAGCGAGGCCGATGCGGTCACCATGAAGCAGTTGGCCTTCAACCAGGGGTTCTACAACCTCTTCCTCGCGCTGACGACCCTGCTCGGCATCGGTCTCGTGATCGTGGGAGCAGAGACGGTGGGGCTCACACTCGTCTTCGCCGGTACCGCGATGATGCTCGCCGCCGCGCTGGTGCTCGTGCTGTCCGACCGCACCAAGGTGCGCGCGGCCACGATGCAGGGTGCTCTGCCGCTCCTCGCGGTGGCCGCCACGGCGATCGGCGTCGCGATCAGCTGATGCTCGAGGGGTGACATCCGCGCCGTCAGCGACCACACTCGTTGCATGGCCGACTGGGTGCTGCACGTGGACATGGATCAGTTCATCGCCGCGGTCGAGGTGTTGCGGAGGCCTGAGCTCGCCGGCCTCCCGGTGATCGTCGGTGGTCGGGGAGACCCCTCCGAGCGCGCCGTCGTGTCGACCGCCTCGTATGAGGCGCGCGCCTTCGGCATCGGTTCGGGCATGCCTCTGAAGATCGCCGCGCGCAAGGCACCCGATGACGCGGTCTTCCTCCCCGTCGACCACGAGGCCTATGCTCTGGCCTCCGGTGAGGTGATGGCCGCGCTCCGGGCGCTGCCGGATGTGGTGCTCGAGATCGTGGGGTGGGACGAGTGCTTTCTCGGCGTGACCACGGACGATCCGGAGACGATGGCGAGGTCCGCGCAGGCCGCGGTGCTCGATGCGACCGAGCTGCACTGCTCGGTGGGGATCGGCGACAACAAGGTGCGGGCGAAGATCGCGACCGGATTCGGCAAGCCCCGCGGCATATTCCGCCTCACAGCGGACAACTGGTTCGAGATCATGGGAGACAGGCCGACGCGCGAGCTGTGGGGTGTCGGGCCGAAGGTGCAGAGGAGACTGGCCGCTCACGGCATCCTGACCGTGCGCGAGCTGGCCGATGCGGACGAGCAGGCTCTGGTTGCGGAGTTCGGACCGCGGATGGGCGTCTGGTATCACGGCTTGGGATCCGGAATCGGTCCGCGTACCGTCGACGACACGCCGTGGGTCGCTCGCAGCCACAGTCGCGAGATGACCTACCAGCAGAACCTGACGACACCGGATCAGGTCGAGACGGCGATCAGAGAACTCGCCGCCCAGGCCTTCCAGGACTGCGCCGTCGAAGGGCGAGCCGTCGTGCGTGTGCACCTCAAGGTGCGGTACGCCCCGTTCGAGACCAGGACGATCGGTCGCAGGCTTCCGGGGCCGACCACGGATCGCGAGGAATTCGTCGCGGCCGCGGCAGCACTCGGCGCGACGCTCGATCCCGAGCGTGAGGTTCGCCTGCTGGGCGTGCGCGCGGAGATGACCATGCCGGACGGCGCCGACGATGCGGAGCGCACTCCGGTGCGTGGCAGGATCTGACCTCCGTCCCGCACGCCCCCACAAGCGCGGGGTTCGATCAGTCCCGGACGACGGCGGCGACGGCGCTCACCTCGATCAGCGCACCGGGCACCCCGAGCCCTGCCACCAGCGCAGCCGTGACGAGGGGCGGGGCGCCTTCCCTGGCGAGCCTCGAGGCGACCGCTCCATAGGCTGCGCGCAGATCCGCTTCCTGATGGATCAGCACGGTCCAGCTGATCACGTCGTCGAGTCCGGCACCGACCGACTCGAGAGCGATCCTGGCGTTCTCCACCGCGCGCAGCGACTGCTCGCCGGCATCGGAGGAGACGACGGCCCCCGTGGTGTCGACGCCGTTCTGGCCGCCGATGTAGATCGTCGTCGCTCCAGGCGGAACGACCGCCACGTGGCTGAATGCCGGACTCGCGACGAGCCCTTCAGGCTGAGTGAGTGTGATGTTCATGCGCACACTCTGCCTTGGGGTACCGACATCGGAAAGCTCCTCGGAGGCGCACGCGCTCAGAAGCGGAGGAGCACCTTGCCGACGCGCCCTGCGGTATCGCTCGCCTGCACGGCCGCGCTGATGTCGGCAGCGTCGAAGATGCCGGCGACGGGAAGGGTGAGGCTGCCGTCGGCGAGACGCTGGAAGAGCTCGCCGAACAGAGCGGTTCGCGTGTCCGCGTCCAGGCGGGGGATCACCTTGCTGCCCCAGAAACCCTTCACCGTGGCCTGCTTGAAGATCACATCGGAGGATGCGATCTCCATGATGGGCGAGTCCATCGCGCCGAAGGCGACCAGGGTTGCTCCCTCGGCGAGCAACGAGAGCACCTGGCCCGCAGAAGCGCCGCCGACCGAGTCGACACCGGCGACGACGGGGGCACCGCCGGTGAGGGCTTCCACCTGTGCCTTCCAATCGGCCTGATCGGTGGCGACGATCCGGTCGATGCCCTGCTCATGGAGTTCCGTGATGCCCGCCGTTCGACGCACGAGGCCGACGACGTTCACACCACGTGCGGAGGCGAGCTGCGCGAGCATGCGCCCCACGGCGCCGTTCGCAGCGTTCTGGACGATCCAGTCGCCCTCCTTCACCGCGAGGAAATCGAGCAGGGTGATCGCGCTGAACGGCATCGACACGAGCTGGGCGGCCGTCTCGTCGGGAAGCCCGTCCGGGATGGGGATGAGCCCCGCGGCGTTCGTCACGATGTACTCGGCCCATGCGCCGAAGGTCCCTCCAGTGGCGACGCGCTGGCCGACGGCGAGGTTCTCGACGCCGGCGCCGAGCGCATCCACCACGCCCAACGCCTCTGTGCCCGACGCCGCAGGGAGTTCGGGAGTGAAGCCGTAAGTGCCGCGCACCGTCCAGAGATCGTGATTGTGGATGGGGGAGAGGACCACTCGCAGGCGGACCTGTCCCTCGCCGGGCTCCGGAACGGGCCGGTCCTCGACGCGGAGGACTTCCTTCGGCTCGCCGAACGTGGGGTGGATGAGTGCGCGCATGGCGGCTCCGTTCTGTCGGGGGTGAGGTCAGCGGGCGTCGCCCGGGCGGGCGCTGCCGAGGTCGATGGTCGCCTGCTGGAGGCGATCGGTGATGTCGTGCAACTCGGCGATGAGAGCTCTGCGATGGTCGTCGTCGTGGAGTCCCGAGATCGCGGTGATCCTGGAATGGATCGGCGCGACCTCGGAGCGAAGCCCGCGCCCCTTTTCAGTGAGCGTCACGGTCACGACGCGCTCATCCTCGCGACTGCGCGATCGCGCCACGAGTCCTGCCTGCTCGAGTCGCCGGACGAGCGGGGAGAGCGTGCCGGAATCCAGGCGCATCACCTCGCCGAGCGAGCCGATCGTCTGTTCACCGTCGAGCCAGAGCGCGGCGAGCACCAGGTATTGCGGGTACGTCAGTCCCCACGGCGCGAGCAGTGCCCGATATGCCTGCGTGGTGGCGCGAGCCGCGGAGTAGAGGGAGAAGCACACCATCTCATCGGTCACCGGCATGGATAAATCATTGCATGCGATTCGATTGTGCACAACTTGAATGACGGAGAACAGGGCGTGCCCGCAGTGCGCGGACACGCCCCGTGTCGGTCCTAACGGAGGACCTTGGCCTTGATCGTGTTGTACTCCTCGGCCGTGATGGTCCCGGAGTCCAGCAATGCCTTCGCCTTCGCGATCTCCTCACTCGGGCTCGTGCCGGCGACCTGCTGGATATAGGCATCTGCCGCGCTGCGGGCGCTCGCTGCCTCCGCATTGCTCCGCTCTGCCATGCCCGATCCCCGTGCGATCAGGTACACGAGCACCGTGAGGAACGGAACGAAGATCAGGAAGATGATCCACACCGCCTTCCACCAGCCGTTGAGCTTCCGGTCACGGAACAGGTCGGCGACGATGGCGAACAGGGCGAACAGGTAGGAGATGAAGACGAACGCCAGCAGGAACCACCAGATGATGTCCCAGAACGATCCCCAAAAACTCATGACTACTCCTTCAAAAGACGTTCCGCGCGAAGTCGGCGGCTCGTCGGACGTTACCGGTGCGCAGGGCCGGCGGCACTGTCCGCGGCGGGAGTTCACCAGGGTGAGCCGCGCGTGGGACTCTCTTCCCCGTGTTCCTCGCGGCATCCGCCGCAGTACGCTTCTGACGACCCGACGACGGAGAGGCCGATGACCGTGACGAGACGACCCCCGTGGCTGTTCAGCACCGTCGTGGGCTACCGACGCTCCTGGATCCTTCGCGACGTGATCGCGGGGCTCTCGGCCGGTGCCGTCGTGATTCCGCAGGCGATGGCCTATGCGACGATCGCGAACCTGCCCGTGCAGGTGGGCCTCTACACCTGCATCCTGCCGATGCTCGTGTACGCGTTCCTCGGGGGGAGCAGGGCGATGAGCGTCTCGACGACGTCGACCATCGCCACGCTGACGGCGACGACCCTGGTCACGGCGGGCGTGGCGGCCGGGGCTGAGGACGCGATGGGTTCGTTGATGATGCTGACCCTGCTGGTCGGCGCGATCCTGCTGATCGCCCGGCTCTGCCGGCTCGGCTCGCTCGTGGAGAACATCAGTGGCGCCACGGTCCTCGGCCTGAAGATCGGTGTCGGTGCGACGGTCGCGGTCGGACAGCTGCCGAAGCTGCTGGGAGAGAGCGACGACTTCTCCGGTCATGGATTCCTCGCATCGCTCGGCGCGGTGGCGCAGGCCTTCGGAAGTGCGAACGGGCCCACGATCGCCCTCTCCGCGGGCTCCATCGCGGTGATCCTCGTGCTCAAGCGCTTCGCTCCGAAGGTTCCGGGCACGCTGGTCGTCGTGGTCGGAGGGATCCTCCTGGTCGGGCTGGCCGGAATCGATCGGCTCGGCGTCGACCTGATCGCTCCGGTGCCCAGCGGCCTGCCCGTTCCAGGAATCCCGGACTTCGGACAGACGGTGGTGCTGTTTCCGGGCGCGCTCGCGATCGCCGTGATGGCCTTCCTCGAGTCCGCAGCCGTCGCCCGAAGCCTCCGCGTCGCCACCGAGCCTCAGATCGACAGCGACCAGGAGCTGTTCGCGACAGGCGCGGCGAACACGGTCGGGGCATTCTTCGGAACGATGCCGGCGGCCGGAGGGTTCTCGCAGAGCGCGGTCAATCAGAGCGCGGGGGCGCGCTCGCAGGTGGCGACCCTCGTCACGGTGGTCCTCGCCGTCCTCGTCGCCCTCTTCCTCGGCCCGGTGCTCAGTCTGCTGCCGGAGGCGACGTTGGCCGCGATGGTGTTTGTCGCCGTGGCGGGGCTCATCAACATCCCGGAACTCGTGCGCTGGGCACGCATCAGTCGCGTCGACTTCTGGATCGCGTCGTCCGTCGCCGTGCTCGGTCTCACCGCGGGGCTGCTCCCCGCCGTGGCCGTCGGCGTCGTCGTGACGCTGATCCTGGTGCTGCGCGAGGTCAACATCCCGAAGGCGACGATCGTGGGTGGTGACGGAGGGGTGCTGGGCATCCGCCTGGACCGCGGTCTCTACACTGCGAACGCCCTGGCGAACGAGCGGATGCTCCTCGAGACCGTGGCGGCCCAGGGGGCTCCGGTCCGCGCGCTCGTGCTCGGGCTGACGCAGCAGGAAGTGATGACGATCACCGTGCTCGACGCGCTCGAAGACCTCGACCGCGAGCTCTCGCAGCTCGGGGTCGTGCTGCACCTGGCTGCGGTGCCGGCATCAGCCAAGGTCGTGGCGGAGCGCACACCGTGGTTCGCAGGCCTCGAATCGGCGGGGCGCGTCCACGGGACGTTGCGAGACGGCATCACCGCAGCCGAATCGGCGATCGATGCGGGGATGCCCAGCCTTCACCAGGGTGAAGTGGACGACGCGCCCTGACGCACCGACGACCTCCTCCCTAGGCTGGCTCCACAAGTGGGAGCGGCGGGCAGCCCCACGAGAGGGGGCGGTCGTGTCGAGCGACGAGCGGGCGGTTGCGGGGCCGAGGTGGACAGGATGGACGACCGCGCAGGGCTGAGTTGGCGGTGGTCTCGGTTCGGCCTCGGCATGCTCTTCGCCGTGCCCGCCATCGTGGTCGCCCCGTTCGATCTGTCGCTGGCGGTCGCCTTCGGGATCGGGGTCGTGCCCGCGGCGGCTTTCGGCATGCCGCCGCGACGGCGCAGTCGAGCGATCATCCCGGTCGTCGGGGCGCTCAGCGCCATGGCGCTGCTGCTCGGGTCCGTGCTGGCGGCTTCGCCCGTCATCGCCGTCGTCGGGGTGTTCGTGCTCGCGGTCCTGGCGAGCGTCAACGCGACGCGCGGACGCGGGGGTCAGCTCCTGCTGGTCCTGGCGCTGCCGATGACCGGTATCGGGCTGAGCTTCACCTGGTCGCCGGTCACCCTCGGTTTCGCGGCGTGCATCGTGGCCGGTTCGATCTATGCGTGGATCCTCATGCTGCTCTGGCCGGAACGCGACGAAGAGCCCCATCCGCCGCCGCCGGTGCCGCGCGGTCGCGCCATGCTGGTCTACGGAATCCTTCTCGGCGCGGGTGCGGCGACGGCGGCGGCGCTCGGCTTCCTGTGGGACCTCGAGCACGTCGGTTGGGCGACCGGTGCGGTGCTCCTGGTGATGAGACCCGTGCGGGGGCAGCTCATCGCGCGCAGCATCGGGCGTGCGGGCTCCGTTCTGATCGGCGCTCTGGCGGCGGCGGTCGTGGCGGTGCTCGACCCCGCTGACGTCGTCATGGGGATCGTGGTGGGACTCGTCATCGGGTCGACGTGCGCGATTCAGGAGAGCCGTTGGTACGTCGTGCCCGGATTCACCACGTTCCTCGCTCTCACGCTCATCATGTCGACGTCCCCGGAGCCCCCGGCGGAGCGGTTCGTCGAGCGCGCCGTGGAAACGCTGCTCGGGGTCGGACTCGCTCTCTTCTTCGGAGCCGTGGTGCCCTCGATCGTCTCGCTGCTCGCGAGGGTTCGGCGTCGTTCCTCCGCGTGATTCCACGCTAGACGAAAGTTCCTTGAGCCCGTGTTCTCTGGGGTGGGATACTTCGAGTGGGAGAGGGTCGAGTATCGTCTAACATGTTACGGGGGGTTCCGATGGCATCAGATGGACAGGATCCGCAATCGTCGCGGGCTTTCGTCGTTTCGGCTACCGCGGGGGATATCGCGCGGCCGCGACTGCTGGCGCGACTCACCGCCGCGATGGATGAGCCCTGGACGTTGACCGTGCTCTCCGCGCCCGCCGGTTCCGGCAAGACGCGGCTGCTCGTCCACTGGGCTCACGCATTGGACGCCCATGGTGACACCGCGGTGGTGTGGTGGGCTCTGCAGCGTGGCGACATGGATCTCGAACCGTTGCGGAGCGCACTGGCAGACGTCGATGACGAACGGCTCCGCGAGAGCCTGGCGCGGGTCGCCGGCAGCTGGTCGGTGGAGACCGCACGCGCGCTGGCGCGCTCCCTCCGCGGCGCGGGGCGGCGCATCGTCGTCATCATCGACGACGTCCACCTCGTCGAGGACGATCGGCTCGCCGAGATGCTGACTTCTTTCGTGAACGCCGTTCCCGGCAACGGGCACGTCGTCCTCTCCGGACGGGGAACCCGCAGGATTCCGCTCGCCCGCCGACGCATCGCCGGGATCGCCCTCGAACTCGATGCGAAAGATCTCGCCTTCACGCCGGCGGAGGTGCGGTTGTTCTTCCGTGCGCGGGACGTGAGCCTCTCACAGGGGGAGATCACGTCCGTGCTGCGCAGGACCGAAGGATGGGCGACCGGGCTGCGTCTCCTCGAACTCGCCGCGCTCCACGATTCGTTCGCGACCGTGCTCCCGCTGCGCGGCGATTCTCCCACGGTGACCGACTACTTCGCCGAGGAGGTCTTCGCCGACCTCGACCACGAGCTCAGCGACTTCCTCGTGCTCACCTCGGTACCCGATTCGTTCACTCCCCGACTGGCCTCGCGGCTCATCGGTGGAGCGCCGGCCGCGGGTCTGATCGAGCAACTCATCCGCCTCAACGTTCTCATCAGTCGCAACCGCGACGAGCCGGGGTGGTATCACTATCACCCCCTGCTGCGGGAGTTCCTCTACGCCCGGTTGAAGGAGCGCGGAGATGCGGCGGTCGAGGCCCTCGAGAAGGTGACGGCGGAGTGGTTCGCCGCAGAGCAGGAGCACAGGCTCGCGCTCACTCACGCGACGCGCAGTCACGACGCGCAGTCGATGTCCCTGATCCTGCGACAGTGCGGGATGCAGCTCGTTCTCATGGGGCATGCCTGCGAGGTGATCTCCGCGACAGCGGGGCTTCCGCATTCCGTGCTGGCCGAACCTTCCGTGCAGCTGTTGATCGCATCGGCGCGACTCGCGCGAGGAGACGCTTCCACGGCAGCTGCCCTGCTGGACTCCTCGCCGCCATGGCCGGGGGATGAGGGGTCTGCGGCCGTTCGTCAGTGGCGGAAGGGGCTGGAACTGCATATCGCCGTCCGGCGCGGAAGCCTCACCGAAACTCTCGACCGGCTGGAGCTCGCGCTCGATGAGGTGACCGGGGAGTCGCAACTGGACACCTATGTGTTCGTGCAGGCCGCCATGGCGGAGCTCTATGTCGGAGACCTCGACCGGGCAGGTCGATTCGCGCGGTTGGCGTGTGACCGCGCAATCGCCTCCGGCGCTGCAGCGGCGGAGTTGCAGGCGGCAGCCATCCTGAACACCGCTGAGTTCTTCCGCGGTCGCATGGGCGAGGTGCTCCGCTCGGGTGCGCGCCTCGATCAGCGCTGGGCCGAGCTCGGCACACCGGACGACTCGTTCTACGAGGTCACCAGAGTGTGGCGCTATTGGGTTCCCTTCGAGCGGATGCTCGTCGGCGACGTCGACGAGACGCTGAAGGTCGCCGCCGGCATCATCGAATCGGGCGCCGAACCCTCGATCGCACGGGGTCTCCGCGGAATGATCACGCTTCTGGGAGTCGACTCCGCGATCGACGCGCATGCCGCGGCCACCGCTCTGCTCGACAACCTGGCGCCGCGCGCCGACATGCCGCTTCCGGTGCACTGGTACGCGATGATGAGCGCATCCGCCGTGCGGGCGTTCGATCGACTCGGGGAGCGCTCGCTCCGTGACCGCTTCATCGTCGAGATCGAGCGGGCGATCGGCTCGACCGGCGACGTCTTCCTGCTCAGGGCGATCGCGGCACTGCACGACCAGGACTTCGCGCGTGCCCGTCAGGCGCTCGCTCCCGTCCTGGAGGGAAGCTCGCAGTGTCTTCTGCCGGCATCGATGGTCGACGCGTGGCTGGTCGCGGCATGCCTCGACGTGCAGTCCGGGCACCCGGACCAGGCGCAGGTGTCTCTCGCCTTCGCGCTCGCGCTGGCGGAGCCGGAGGAGCTGGTCCGGCGTTTCGCCGACGCGGGGCCGGTGGTGGCGCGTCTGCTCGCCGCACGCGCCACCCCGGGTTCCCGTGGACGTTTCGCCGACTGCGTCCGCGAGCGCCTCGCCGCTGCGGGCATGCTGATCGACGAAGAACTCACGCGACGCGAGCGCATCGTGCTCTCCGCGTTGAGCCGCAATGCGACGCTGCGAGAGATCGCCCAGCAGGAGTTCATCTCGCCGAACACCGTGAAGACCCACGTCCGGAACATCTATCGGAAGCTCGGCGTCTCCGACCGCGAGGGAGTGACGGCGGCCGCGCTCGCTCTCGGTATCGACTGAGCGTGCAAGGTATCGACTGAGCGCGTGAGGCCGCGATCGCGTCGAACCGGTGCGTCGGTCAGAGCAAGGCGGAGATCCCCTTCTCGAGCTGAAGGGCACCGATGACCAGGAGCAGCGCGGCGTTCAGGACGTGCGTGTTCCCGGCTATCCACGTCCGCACGCGATCGAGGAGCGGCTGGGCGTCGGCACCGCGGACCACCACGTACAGCACGGGCAGCGCGATGGGGAGCGTCCCGATGATGACGAAGACGACAGCGACCCACAGACCGGTGCTCCGGTCGACGTCCGACAACGAGATGTCGAGCGCGGCGAGGATAGCGCACGAGGCATCGACCGGATTGAGCACGAAGAGCCCGAGTCCGAGAAGCAGAGTCCGCCCGGGCCGAAAGGACTCCACGGAATGCAGCCAGCCCGGGAGCTGGGGTGATGCGGCGACGACTTCGCGCGGTGATGACGCCGCGGCCATCTGTGCGATGTGTGCGCGACCCTTTCGGTACACCCAGACGGCGGACCCGATCAGGAACAAGCCGAGGAGGACGCGCACGATCGGGACCCACAGCGGAGGCTCACCGAGCTCGTGCACCGCGAGCAGGGGGAACAGCCAGAGGCACAGGGTCATGAGCCCGCCCAGACCGAGGAACCACCCGATCAGGTACGTGATGCCGTTCATCCGCGCATCGCGCGAGAGGAGAACGGCGACGAGCGCCATGATCGCGAGGGGGCTCAGGACCACACCGAGAGCGACCGGGACGAGCGCGAGTATCAGTTCTCCCACGTGCGTGTCCCTTCTGCGGGCCGGGTGCCCCGGCCGATCCCGGTTCTAGAAACTGCCGATTCCCTTGCCGATCATCGACACGCCGATCACCAGGAGCAGGACGGCCATGATGACGGCGTTCTCCGCCGCCAGCCACCCGCGCAGGGCGTCCAAGGGCGCACGGAGACGCTCGGCTGCGACGAGGTAGCCGACGACCGGGATCAGCACCGTCGATGAGGCGATGAGCGTGTAGATGACGACGACCACGACGGCGGACCCGACCGGAAGGGCCGCGCCCCCGATGTCGGTGCCCGCGCCGGCGGCCATGATCAGGTTCTTGGGGTTCACGGCGGACAGGAGGAATCCGAGGCCGAACGCCACGGGGAAGGTGACCGTGTCGATGGCCTTCATCCACTTCGGCAGCGCCGCGTCCTCGCCGGGCTTGGGGCGCTTGCGCCATTGCCCGAAGGCGAGGAGGAAGAGCAGCAGCCCCAGGACGAGCTGCACCACACCACGGACCGGCCGTGAGGCATCGGGGTCGTCCGCCGGCAGGATCGACGACAGGAGAGTGAACACGGTGACGGCGACGACGATCCCGATCACCCACCCGAGGAGGAAGCCGACACTGGTGATGCGCGCCTTGGGCGAGAGCAGCATGAGGATCGCCGCGATGATCGGGATCGGGCTGATCGCGACCCCGAGCGCGAGGGGGAGGATCTCTCCGATGACGGTTCCCATCAGTGACCTTTCTCTGGAGTCGACCCCGTCGTCGACGGAGCCAGATTCGTGATCGCTTCGCGGTTGGTGGCGTAGACGTCTTCCGCCTCGAGGAGTCCGAGCTCGGTCAGGCGGTGCAGTGTGTTCGGCCGCACTCGACTGAAGGCGAGGGAGACCGACTGGCCGGCGAGCCAGTGCTTGAGGGCGACGAACGATTCCGCGCCGGTCACGTCCACATCGGTGACGGCTTCCATATCGACGACGAGGTGTTGGACACGGCCGTGGCCAGCAGACGAGATGGCGTCTTTCACGGCGCTCGAGAACACGGCACCGTTGGCGAAGAACAGCGGAGCGGCCAGCCGGATGACGATCACTCCCGGTGCCGTGACGTTTCCGGCCGGAGCGTCCTCGAGCAGCGACTCGCCGGGGTCTCCGCTGGATTCGAGCACGTCGATCGCGGGATTCGACGCGCGTTTGGCGATGTTGATGAGCGCGAGCACGAACGCCACCAGGATGCCCGGGATCGAGCCGATCAGAAGCGTGACGAGGAAGCAGGTCGCGCCGATGAGGAACTCGAACCGGTCCTTGCGCCACAGGTCGATGAAGTCGCGGATGCCGAGCAGCGGGATGATCGCGACTCCGACGATCGCGCCGATGGCCGGCGACGGGATATCGGCCAGGAGTGCCGTGCCGAACAGGAGCAGCAGCAGGGTGCCCGCGGCGAGGATCAACGCGGGGAACTGCGTACGCGAACCCGCTTGATCCATCGCCGCAGTGCGGGAGGTCGACGAGCCGACGGCGAAGCTGCCCTGCGCGCCGGCGACGATGTTCGACGCACCGAATGCGAGGAGATCCCGGTTCGCGTGGAACGGGTAGCCGTGTTTCTCAGAGTATGACCGCGACACCAGCAGGCCCTCGGCCGTCGTGACCAGAGTCAAGGCGATCGCGGAGGGAACCAGCATGAGCCAGAGCGACCAGTCGATCATCGGCCACGTGAGCACGGGCGGTCCTGCCGGAACCTCGCCGAGGACGTCGACGCCTTGCTGATCGAGTCCGGTCACGACGACGACGAGCGTGGTCGCCACCAGGACGATCAGTGCCCAAGGGACGGCGCGGAGAAATCTGCGTCCCAGCAGCAGCACGGCGACCGCGCACACGGAGATCAGGACGGCCCAGCCGTTGACCGTGGTGAACCCTCCGACGAGGTCGACCAGTTTCCCGATGAAGTCCTTGCCGGAGTCGATCTTGACGCCGAGCATCTTCGCCACCTGGCTGAGCATGATGTCGAGCGCCAGCCCGCCGACGAAACCCACGAGGATCGGTTTGGAGAGGAAGTTCGCGAGGAAGCCCAGTTTGAAGATCGCGAGGAGCACGAACATGACGCCGCAGATGATCGCCTGGGCCAGCGCGAGAGTGGCGTAGTCGGCGCTGCCGGCGGCGGCGAGGCCGCCGATCGAGGACGCGACGAGCGCGGCGGCTGCCGCGTCCGGTGACGCGACCAGCTGTCGGGAGGAGACGATCAGCGCATACACGATCGTGGGAACGATCAGGGCGTAGAGGCCGGCGGTGGGCGGAAGGCCGGCGATCTGGGCGTAACCGATGTTCAACGGGATCGCGATGGCGAGCAGGGTGACCCCGGCTGTGAGCTCCGTGACGAAGTTGCGCCTGGTCAATCCCGCGAGTGGACGTTGCACATCGCCTCCATCCGCCGGCGCCCCCGTCGAGCGCTCCCGCGTCCACGATCCCACCGGGAGCGTTCTCGGGACCACGTCTCGACGGCAACCTCACCCCTGGTGATTTACGGGGAGAGTGCGGGCTCAGCGAGGTCGTGCGGGCGCAGCGTGGCGGGAAGAGGCAGGTGCGGAGCCGTCAGCGGCGACGAGGCGCGTGACGTCGGCGACGTCGTCGCGCAGTCTCGACCGGCTCCGGCTCCGGCTCCGGCGCCGCGGGAACCGCGATGCGGTCTCCGGAGAGCCAGCGCAGCCAGGTCGCGTCGGGATCGCCCTCGAAGACGAGCGTCCGTGCCAGCAGGGTGAGCGGGATCGACAGGATCGCCCCGAGGGGACCGATGATGAAGGTCCAGAAGATCACTGAGAAGAAGCTGAGCGTCAGACTGAGATCGACGGCATCGCTGACGAACTTCGGCTGGACGAGCACCTGGAGGACCACGTTGACGATGCAGTAGACCGCGACCACTCCGAGCAGCAGCGGCCAGCCGCCGACGACGAACGCCAGGATCGCCGGAGGGACGAGGCCGAGGACGAAGCCGATGTTCGGGATGAAGTTCGTCACGAACGCCAGGATCGCCCAGACGACCGGAGCCGGAACGCCCATCCACCACAGTGCGAGACCGTCGATGATCGCGACGATCGCGCCGAAGCTCGCGTTGACGATGTAGTAACGGCGGACGCCGGTGTTGAGACGCGAGATCCGCGCGATCACCGCGCCCTTGGTCGCGCCGAAGATCGCGGGCGCCTGGCGGTAGCGAGCGGCATCCACCGCCATGAAGATGATGTAGGCGCACACGAAGAACAGGGCCGTCGCGACGCTGACCACGGTTCCCCCGATGCTCCGTGCGAGCCCGAGCAGCGTGGTGGGGTCGAGGACCGACGCTGCGGCGTCCGAGGCCTCCTCGTCCAGGCCGAGGGACTGCAGCCACGCCACGAGGTCGTCGACGGTCGTGGCCAGACCGCCTTCCGACACCAGGTCGCCGATCAGACGGGCGAACTGCGTACCTGCGAGCCAGAGCAGTGCTCCCATGATCAGGAGAATCAGATACGCGACTGCGATGACCGCGGTCGTGCTCGCCCACTGCGGCCAACCGCGTCGATCGAGAGGGCGACGGAGGGGCTCGCAGATGACCACGATCACGATCGCCAGCGCGATGGGCCCGAAGAGGTCACGGGCGAAGTAGACGCCGGCCAGAGCCACCGCGCTGGCCGCGAGCATGAGCAGCACCCGCAGACTGGGGGAGAGCATCCGGTCGGGGGCGCGCTCCGGCGCAGGCGAGGTGGTCACGCGGACAGCGTAGTCGACGAGCTCAGAACGGCTCCGGTGCGACCAGCGGTGCCGGGCCTTGCCGGGGGGTGACGACCGCTCTCACCCCGGCGGATTCCAGCGCCTCGGCCACACCGCGGACCGTCGCCGACACCACGGCCGATCCGTGCAGCGGGTGGTGCCAGATCCGAAGGATGAGCATCCATCGTGTCGGAGAGACCGAGGCGAACGACACGCCGGGATGCTCGCGGGCATGAACGCCCTCGACCTCGCCGGCGGCACGGGAGATGATCGCGATGACATCATCCACGGCGATCCCCTCTTCTCTCGCGACCCGGATGTCCACCGCGCTGCGACGCGCGCCGTGACGGGAGTCGTTCACCAGAACCCCGGTGAGGAGCGTGGCGTTCGGTACGTGCACCGTCCTGCCGTCGACCGTCGCCAGGAGCACCGCGCGTCCGTTGAGCTCCTGGACGACGCCGCGGATCGGCCCGTCGGGGCCGTCGATCTCGATCTCCTCCCCGATCTTCACGGACTGGCGGGATTGGATGAGCACCCCGGCCGCGAAATTGTCGGCGACGCCGCGGAGCACGAGGATCAGGACGACCACGGCGATGGCCGTCATGGCCAGGAGCGGCTGCACGTTCGCCCCGAGGAAGGCCAGCCCGACGCCGATGCCCACCAGGAGCAGGGCGTATTGGGTGAAGCGTGCCGCCAACTGCGCGACCGAGTCGGAGATGCCCGGCGTCCGTGTCGTCAGCTTGAGCACGCCTTTCCGGGCGAAGCGGGAGAGCAGCCAACCGATGAGGATGGACAGCACCGCCAGCACGATCTGCCACGGCGAGAGCCCATCGGGGAACAGAGCGTCCAGCGTCACGTTCGCCGACCACTCGATCGGGGGCTCCAGCGCATCATCCGACCAGGATGCGGCGCGCGCGCTCGCCGCGGAGGATCCCTCTCATCCGGAGGGGGTGAGCGCGGAGCACGGCTGGTCGGTATCGCCCGTTGAGGATGAACGATGTTCGTCCGCGCTTCCGCAGCACCGGAGACTGAGGGCATGTCGACGACGCCCCCATCGCCGGATCTCCTCACAGCAGCCCGCTCGCACGGCGCGACCCGTGAACGAGCGCGGGAGGCCATCGGTCTCCAGATCTCGATCTTCGCCTTCGTCGTCGCAGCGCTCGTGGCCCTCGTGGTGTTCCGCCTGCGGTCGGCGCCCATCTCCGGCCCCGATTCGCTCGGGCAGTTCGCGGCACTGGCATCCGCGGTCACGGCGGTCGTCGTCTTCGTGCTGGGTCGCGTCATCGCCGCCGATCCCGAGAGGCACAGGCGGCTCGGGGTGCTCGACATCATCGACATCGCGGCCTTCGCCTTCGCGCACGCCATCATCGCCCTGCTCGGGTGGACGCTCGCCGCGACGATCATCGAAGCGGGTCTGATCGGAGCCGTCGTTTACCCCGTGCCCGTCCTGATGCTCGCCGGCGCCGCGAGCGGGCTCACCGCGTACGTGACCTACTACTCCGCGACCCATCTGGACCTGCAGCTGCTGGCGACGGTCCTCGCGGTGTTCCTGGTCCTCGGGATCCTGGCGAGCATGCTGACGGCGAGCGACCCGCAATGGTGGCAGGAGAACCTCAGCGCGCTCGGCATGACCGACGACCTCTCGGCGCGGGCGTTCAACCTCACTCTGATCGTCGCCGGGATCCTCGTGACCACGCTCGCCCGCTACGCGACGAGGGGCATCCCCACCCCGCACCCGCGCGGAGTGACCTCGGTGCGGACCTGCCTCATCATCGTCGGGCTCTTCCTCGGCATGGTCGGCGTGTTCCCCGTCGATGAGCACTTCGCGCTTCACACCGCGGTGGCGTCGGGAATGGTCGTCGCGTTCGCCGTGCTCGTCGTCGCGATGCGCTGGTGGGTGCCCGGAGTCTCGCGGACCTTCCTGCTGCTGGGGTACGTCTTCACCCTCCTGATCGTGGTTCTGGCGGTGTTCTTCGCCGTCGGCTACTACACGCTCACTGCCGTGGAACTGGTGGCCGGGACCGTCGTGTTCACCTGGATCATCCTCTTCATCCGCACCGCTGATGCCCTCAAACGAGACGAGGGAGCGAAGACCGGCGACTAAAGATCACCCGGAGGATGCCCTTGAGGGGTATCCGGCACGCCACTAGCTTTGGTGCCATGTCGCACCCCGTACGCTCGACGAGGCCGGGACCCACGGTGCGATTCCGGCCACCGGCTCCCCAGCCCGGCGCGATCCGTCGTGATCGGGTGAGCGCAGCGATAGGGGCGGCCGTCGTGAACGCGCAGTTGACGGTGATCAGCGCCCCGAGCGGATTCGGGAAGACGACCGCGGTCGCCGATTGGGCCTCGGGTGTCGATCGGGTCGCGTGGCTCGGACTCCACACGTTCGACTCCGACCCGTCCCGGTTGACTCAGGGGGTCGTGAACGCGCTGCTCACCGGCGCCGAGCGTTCCGGCCGTCCTCTCGATCTCGACCGTGATCTGGACGATCCGGACCGGGCGTACCAGGAGATCTGCCGGGCGTTGGGAAATTCGGACGAGCGTATGCACCTGATCGTCGACGATGCGCAGCGCGCGGGCGAGGAATGGCGCAGGGGACTTCTCGGCATGCTCGCCGAGCAGACGCCGGAGAGTCTGCACGTCGTCCTGGTGGGGACGACCCTGCTCGAGCTGACGCTCTCCCGTCATCGGCTGATGCACCCGGAGGCCTTCGTCGGCGTCGACACCCTCAGCTTCACGGGAGAGGAGGTTCGACTGCTGCTCGAGGGGGACGCGGCCCACCTCGAACCCGAGACGATCCTCGACGAGACTCAGGGGTGGCCGATCGCCGTCAGACTGATGATGATCGGCGGAGCGAGACCCGACGCGCAGGCGCAGAGCGCCTCGAGTTTCCTGGGCAGCTACGTGAGGGAGCATGTGCTCGGGAGCCTTCCTCCCGACGTCGCGGACTTCGTGCTCGAGGCGAGCGTCTGCGGAGAACTCACCCCCGAACTCGCCGCCGCTGTCACCGGGCGCCCCGACACCGTCACGCTGCTCGAGACCTGCGTGCGACTCGGTCTGTTCCTCGACCGGTTCGAGGGGCCTCACGGCATCGTCTATCGATGGCATGCCGCCTTTGCACGACGATGCGCCGAGATCCTGGGCCAGGATGCAGCGCGCGCGAAAGAATGCCACAGGCGCGCCGCCGCCGCCCTGGAACCGACGGATCCGACGGCGTCGATCGCGCATTCGCTCCAGGCGTTCGACTTCCTCGCTGCGCGCTCGACCCTTCTTCGGCACTGGCTCGGGCTCGTGGTCGGGGCGAGGGCGGACGAGGTCGAGCGCACCGCGACCGAGATGCTGCGACGCACGCCCGACGACGCCCAGGTGCTGCTCGTGCGCGCCTGCGCGAGCGATGTGCTCGGTGACCATCGCGTGGCGCGCGAGTTGTTCCGGCGTGCGGAGGCATCGATCGCGCGATCGGCCGACCCCGATGAGCCTGCTGTCCTCCAGATCGCCCGACTCTTCATCGCCGACGAGCGCGCGGAGGTCGCGAGCGCGAGCGCCAAGGTGCGGCAGATGCTGCTCGATGACGATTCGACGGAGCTGAGCGACCGCGCCGCGCTCAACTACCTGCTGGGATGGACTGAGATCCGGCATCGCGGCAATCCCCTGATCCCGCTCGAGTACTTCTCCGCGGCGGCCAGGGAGGCACGGGGCTCCGGGGATCGGGAACTCGCGAAACGGGCATCGGGGCACCTCGCCTTCGGGCAGACGTGGGCGGGTCGCCTCACCGAGGCCCGGCAGTCGCTCATCCGTGTGCACGAGGAGGAGGACGTCGGTCTGCCCTGGAGCACCTACGCCGGCGGCAGCGCCGCGGCGGCCGCGGGATTCGTCTCCTACTGGTCGGGGGAGCTCGTCGACGCCATCCGCGAGTTCGGGACGGTGATCGCCAACGGCAGCTCCGATCGCTCGTTCACGAGCGTGGCACGCATGATGATCGCCTACGCAGCGGCGGAGACCGGAGACGTCGCCGCCTGCCGTCGCGCGGCGATCGGCATCCAGGACATCCCGCTGGAGGTCGTGCACGGCATCTCCTGGCCGGCGTTCCGCGAATCATCGGTCGCCCTGCTCGAAGAGGCGGTCGGCCGGCAGGACCGGGCGATGCGGATCGCGCGCAGATATGTCCATTGCCCCGACCTCCCCGTCGTCAACGTCGCACTGTCAGGGGTGTTCCGCCGGTCCGGCGAGTACTCGGCGGCGTTGGAGATGCTGCGATCCCTGCGGGCATTCAGCGAGGTGTCGTACGTGAAGTCGGCGACGCTCATCACGGCAGCTCTCCTGCGCCGTCATGGCGGGCACCATGAGGAGGCGCACGAACTGTGCGAGGCTGCCGTCGCCGTCGCGGCGGGGGAGAACATCCGCCTTCCCTTCGGCCCGCGCGAGACAGCGGTGCGCAAGCTGTTGGGAGAGCATGTGCATTTCGGCACGCAGTTCGAGGACTTCATCGGCAGGTGTCTCGCCACGGATACGGCCGGGTCGCTCGTGGACGCGCTCTCGGAACGCGAGCGTGATGTGTTCCAGCAGCTCCAGACGGCGCGTACGCTGCAGGAGATTGCGCGGGAGCTGGCGGTGTCGATCAACACCGTGAAGACCCACCAGCGAGCGATCTACCGCAAACTCGGGGTGTCGTCGCGACGTGAGGCCGTGCGGACCACCGTCTGACGTCGACGGCGGCCCCGCAGGAAGCCTCACACCTGGTGCAGTGCCGACGAGAGGATCGTGTTCGCGATCGACGCCGGTATCGGCTGGGTCGCGAGGATGCGGTCCTCTCGGTGGTCGACGTCACGGGCGAACCGCTCGAGCCAGATCGGCTCCACCAGGATGAGCGCCGCGAGTGCGCCGAGGGGAACCGTCGCCGCGAAGTGACGAGCGTCGTCCTCGCCGATGAGACCGGGAGTCTCGAGGGCGAGGCCGGCGAGTGCGAACTCGTCACGGTCGACCTCGACGATCCGGTGTTCCTCGAGGCCGAGCCGCTCGATCATCAGGAAGTCGAGGAGGCGGATGGCGCCGGCCTCCACCTGTCGCAGCAGGGCCTCGAGGACGTTCGGGCCGAGGCGGTCGCCCTCGAGGTGCACGGCGACGAACTCGACGTCGCCGAGCGCCTGCAGAGTCGTCACATCGACCACCTCGACCACGGCCTCAGCTCAGAGCGCGGGTCTTGATGGCCGCGAACTCGTCGGGGGTGATGGTCCCCGCGGCGAGCAGCTTCGATGCCTTGTCGATCTCGTCGCTCGGGCTGGAGCCGGCGACGCTGCGGATGTAGGAGTCGGCTGCCTGCTGCTGGTCCCTGTAGGCGGAGACACTCCGCTCGCCCATGCCTCTGCCGCGCGCGATCAGGTAGACGAGCGCCGTGAGGAAGGGGACGAAGATGAGGAAGATGATCCACACGGCCTTCCACCAGCCGTTGAGCGTGTGGTCGCGGAACAGGTCGGCGACGATGTTGAAGAGCACCATCAGGTAGGAGACGAACACGAATACCCAGAAGAACCACCAGATGATGTCCCAGAAACTGTCCCAGATGGACATGTCGCACCTCTTTCGTCGAGTGACTGCGTACGGCGATCGTGACAGGACGCATCGTCGCGCGGGGGAGTCGCTCACCCTGATCGGGCGACCCCGCACGACCGGCGGGGGTGAGGGTCTCATCCGCTCGGGGTGAGAGAGCGGCCCGCGCCGGGCGCGGCGATGCGACCATGGTGCACAGTCGTGGCCGTGTGCCCCGTGAGAGAGGACCATCCATGAATGACTTCCGTTTCGGTCCCGCCGAGTTCTATCTCGTCGGGTTCGAAGGAACCCGCCCGGACCCCGCGACATTCCGCGCGTTGACCGACCTCGTCGACAGCGGGATCGTGCGCCTGTTGGACTTCGTCGTGCTCGCGAAGTCGGAGACCGGGAAGGTCGAGATCGTCGAGCTCGACGACGACGACGGAGTCCTGGACCTCGGCGACTTCGAGCCGATCGCGGCGGGTCTTGCGGGCGAAGAGGACGTCGAGTCGTTGGCGGGCGCGCTCGCCCCGGGACAGTCGGCTGCCCTGGTCGTCCTGGAACTCGCGTTCGCTCGCACGCTCGCACAGAATCTCGCCGCGGCGGGCGGACAGGTGCTGCGCACCGAGCGTGTTCCGGCGCCCGTGGTGAACGCCATGATGGACATCCTCGATCAGGAAGGTGAATGACATGCCCTTGAGAAGATTCGGTCGCCCCGGACTGATCGGCCTCGCCGCCCGGACGGCAGTGGTGGCCGGGACCGCATCGGCTGTCGGCGGCGCCATGTCGCGGCATCAGCAGGAGCGTGCCCAGGGAGAGTACGAGCAGCAGCAGTATGAAGCCGCGCAGCAGCAGGCGCAGATCGACGCCGCGGCTCAGAACGCCGCATCGCAGTACTCGTCTCCGCCTCCGGCCGCGCCCGCACAGGGGGACGACCTGATCGCGAAACTGCAGCAGCTCGCGTCCCTCAAGGACTCCGGCGTCCTCTCCGAGGCTGAGTTCGCCGCGGCGAAGCAGAAGCTCCTGAGCTGAACACACCGATGATTCGTCGTCTGCGGGATGGCCGAAACGAGAAGGACGAATGAGCGAACTGGACGATCTGCGAGCGCGTGTCCTTCTTCTCGAACAGGAGAACGAGACACTCAAGAAGCCCCGTCGGCGTCCGGTGGCCAGAAGCATCGTCGCGGGAATCGTGCTGGCTCTTGCGGTGCTGATGGCACCGATCGCCGCGATGGGGACCTGGGCGCGCCTGCAGCTCGTCGATGCCGATCAGTTCGTCGCGACGTTCGCACCTCTGGCCGAAGACCCTGACGTGCAGGACTTCGTCGCGGATCAGGTCAGCTCGGCGATCCACGAGCAGGTGGACTTCGATGCGATCGTCGGCGAGGTGTTCGACGGGATCCGTGAACTCGACCTTCCGCCCCGTGCCTCCTCCGCCCTGTCGTTGCTGGAGGCTCCAGCGGCCAGTGGGCTGACCTCCCTCGTCGACGGTGTCATCCATGACGTCGTGGCATCGGACCAGTTCGCCGACATCTGGGCGCAGACGCTGCGCATCACTCATGAACGTGCCGTCGCGATCCTGCAGAACAGCCCTGACACCGCCCTGCAGCTCGCAGACGACGGGGTTCTCTCGATCGACCTGGGTCAGGTCGTCGACCGCGTCAAGGCGGTGCTGACGGAGCGCGGTGTCGGGTTCGCCGACCTCATCCCGGAGATCGACCGATCGGTTCCCATCGCCCAGGCGGATGCCCTCGTCCTGGTGCGCACGATCTATCAGATCGCGGTGGCCGCCGGATTCTGGCTGCCATGGGTCGTTCTCGGTCTCGTCGTCGTCGGCATCCTCCTCGCGAGGAACCGCGCGCGTGCTCTCTTCTGGACCAGCGCGGGATTCGCCGTCGCGTTCCTGCTCCTGTCGGCGGGGATGGGCATCGGAAGAACGTTCTTCATCGGCGCCGTGAGCCCGTCGATCATGACGGCGGCGGCCGCGCAGTCGCTGTTCGACGAAGTCACGTCGCTGCTGAGCTCGACGATCGTGGCACTGGCCCTGGTCGGAGTGCTCGTCGCCGCGTGGGCGTGGCTGGCCGGATCGAGCCGCAGCGCCGTGGTGACACGCGGAATCCTGGAGAGCGGCTTCACGGCGGTCCGGAGCACCTGGGAACGACGAGGCCTGTCGACCGGACGATTCGGCCTCGCGGTCGATCGCTTCCACGGTCCGATCCTTCTGGTCGGATTGGTGCTCGCGCTCCTCATCCTCATGGCGTCGAGACCGGTCTCGTTCGGCGCGGTGTTCGGGGTGACCGTCGGACTGCTCGTCTTCGCCATCGTGGTCGAGCTGCTCAGGCGACCCCCGGGCGCAGCGATCGTTTCCCCGAGGGAAGAGCCACTGGTCGAAGAGCCGGAGGAAACGGACCCGGCCGACGCGGAGAACGCCCGACGGTGAGTCTCCGACGGGCGTTCTCCCCGACATCTCAGGCGCGCGCGGAGTCGGGAAACACCTGCTCCCAGTCGTCTCTGACGCTCACGACGGTGTAGCCCTTGTCCGCAGCATCCGCGAGGGCCTTCTCGGCGCCCGCGTCGTAGGGGATGTCGCCGCGTGACGGGTCGTCGTGGTGGACGAGGAGTGCGAAACCCGGCCGGGGTCCTCGGCGTGTGAAGTCCATCATCGCCGTGTCACCGTTGGAGTTGCCCCCCACGAACAGGGGGCGCCGGCCGATGCGGGTCCAGATGCGGATCGGCTTCTCGGGGCCGTCGTCGAAGAAGGCCAAGGAGGACGAGTACCGCACGGTCGCCTCGGCATCGTCCCACGCGAGACCGAAGGCCGACCCGACCACGCGCTCCGGGGGGATCCCGTAGTTGGCCTGCGTCATCGGACGCATGAAGTCACGCTCACCTCCCGAGACGATGTAGCAGGTGAAGCCGTGGTGCTCCAGAAACCTGAGCAACTCGACCATCGGCTGAAACACGGTCTCGGCGTAGGGGCGCTGCAACGTCGGATGCTGCGCGGTGCGGTAGAACTCCGCCACCGACGCCGCGTATTCCTCCACGCTCATCCCATCCGTGAGCCCGACCAGCGCCTGGATGATGATCCCGAGGTCGGAGTCGTCACCACCGTAGTGCTTGTCGATCGCCGCTCCCAGCCACGCGAAGTCGCCGCTCACGGCTGCGAGATACGGCTGCCTCTCGGCGAGCTCCGGTGCCCGCTCCGCAGCCGCACGCCACTGCTCCACGACGAAGTGCAGCTGTGTGATCATCGGCTTCTCCGACCACAGGGTCCCGTCGTTGTCGAACACCGCGATGCGCTCCTCGACGGGAACGGCGTCTGGCCCCGATGTCACGGAGGCGACGAAAGCCTCGATGTCTCGGCGTGTGCGGGTGTCGCGCCAGGAGGGGAGGGAAGGGTGAGCGGTCATGTGCGATCCTCGCGTCTCTTCGAATGCCGGCGGAAGCATCAGCGTGGCATCGTCCCGCGGTTCTCGACAGGCCGACATCACCCCGCCGGGGCGATGGTCCGCGTGGTCGAACACGGAGATCACCGCGTGATCGGAATACCCTGGGAGGGTATAAGGTTGACGCGAAGGAGTACCCCACCCGGGTATGCTGAATCGAGAAAGGAACCCTCATGAACACGAGCGAGTACCAGGTGAGCGGAATGAGCTGCGGCCACTGCGAGGTCGCTATCCGCGGCGAAGTCAGCCAGATTCCCGGTGTCGATGCGGTCGACATCAGCGCTCAGACCGGCAGGCTCGTCGTGACGAGCGCAGAACCCCTCGAAGACGCGGCGATCCTCGCGGCGGTCGACGAGGCGGGTTACCAGGCAGTACCCGCCTGATGAACACCGCAGGCCGTCTCGGCCTCTACGGCGCGGGTCTCGTGGTGGTCTTCGGGGTCGCGTTCGCGGTGGCCGGCGCCGTCGTTCCCGACAGCGCTGTGGCCTCCTGGACGGAGCGCGGGGGAGCCGGCCACGATGAGCAGTCGGCGGAACCCGCCACGCAGAACACGGATAACGGGAAAGAGCAGGGGGCAGACGTGAGTGGAGTGATGATCGCCGCATCCGGATACACCATCGGCGCGATCTCGGCCCCGGGGGAGACCGGGACCGCGGGGGAGCTCTCCTTCGTGGTGCGAGGGCCCGAGGGCGAGCCGGTCACCTCGTACGAGACGGCCCACGGCAAGCAGCTTCACCTGATCGTGGTGCGCAGTGACGGCAGCCGATATCGGCATGTGCATCCCGTGCTCGATGTCGGGACGGGGGCCTGGTCGCTGCCATGGACCTGGGAGGCTGCGGGTACGTACCGTGTGTACGCCGACTTCACCGCATCGGACGGGCCCGGGGTGACGCTCTCACGGACCGTCGATGTGGGCGGGCCCTTCACGCCGCAGCCTCCGGCCGAGACGCGGTCCACCGCCACCGTCGATGGATTCGACGTGTCGATCAGTGGTGACCTCGTCGCCGGTGCCGGGAGCGAGTTGACGGTCGAGATCGCTCGGGACGGGGTACCCGTCACCACGCTCGAGCCCTATCTGGGTGCGTTCGGGCATCTGGTCGCACTCCGTGACGGAGACCTGGCCTACCTGCACGTGCACGCGCACGGAGATGAGCCCGAACCGGGTGAGGTCGCCGGTCCCGAGGTGGTCTTCACCGCGCAGGCTCCGACCGCCGGCAGGTACCTGCTCTACCTCGACTTCCAGGTCGACGGGAAGGTCCACACCGCGCCGTTCGTCCTCGATGCGGTTCCCGCCGACCTGTCGTCGAACGACACGGGCGACGACCACGGCGGGCACTGAACCGCACCACCCCACTCTTTCCGCGTCCTCGGACGCGGAGCGCAAGTATCGAGGAGATCATCATGACGGACACGCAGTCCGCGGCCGCACCGGCCAGCGTGGAGCTGGAGATCGGCGGCATGACCTGCGCATCGTGCGCGATGCGGATCGAGAAGAAGCTGAATCGGATCGACGGCGTCACGGCGACCGTGAACTATGCCACGGAGAAGGCCAAGGTGATCGCCCCGGCCGGCTTCGATCCTGCTCTGCTCATCGCGGAGGTGGAGAAGACCGGATATACCGCGGCCCTTCCTGCGCCCGAAGCCGAGACGCGTCAGGACGATGCGGGCGATGCCCCCGATGCCGAACTCACGAGTCTCAAGCACCGGCTCATCGCCTCGATCGTCCTGACGGTTCCGGTCATCGCGATGGCGATGATCCCGGCGCTCCAGTTCATGTACTGGCAGTGGCTCTCGCTCGCGCTCGCCGGTCCCGTCATCGTGTGGGCGGCGTGGCCGTTCCACAAGGCGGCGTGGACGAACCTGCGCCACGGCGCAGCGACCATGGACACCCTGATCTCGATGGGGACCATCGCCGCATTGCTGTGGTCGCTCTACGCCCTGTTCTTCGGGACTGCAGGAGTCCCCGGGATGACGCACCCGTTCGAGCTGACCGTGGCTCCGAGTGACGGCGCCGCGAACATCTACCTCGAGGTGGGGGCGGGGGTGACGATGTTCATCCTCGCCGGGCGCTACTTCGAGAAGCGCTCCAAGCGCCAGGCCGGGGCCGCGCTGCGTGCGCTGCTCGAACTCGGAGCCAAGGACGTCGCCGTGATCCGCGACGGTATCGAGAAGCGGATTCCCACGGCCGACCTCCAGCCGGGCGATGAGTTCGTCGTACGCCCCGGTGAGAAGATCGCCACGGACGGGGTCATCGTGTCCGGGACCTCGGCCGTCGATGCCTCGATGCTGACCGGCGAGTCGGTGCCGGTCGAGGTCGGTGAAGGGGACGCCGTGACCGGCGCGACCGTGAACGCCGGTGGCCGCCTGGTCATCCGGGCGACCCGTGTCGGCTCCGACACGCAGCTGGCGCAGATGGCGAAGCTGGTCGAGGACGCGCAGACGGGGAAGGCCGAGGTGCAGCGCCTCGCCGACCGCGTCTCCGGGATCTTCGTGCCGATCGTCATCGCGATCGCCCTCGCCACCCTCGGGGCATGGCTGGGAGCCGGGTTCCCTGCCTCCGCAGCCTTCACGGCGGCCGTCGCCGTGCTCATCATCGCCTGCCCCTGCGCGCTGGGCCTCGCCACACCGACCGCTCTGCTGGTGGGGACGGGACGCGGAGCGCAGATGGGCATCCTCATCAAAGGACCCGAGGTGCTCGAATCCACCCGCAAGGTCGACACGGTCGTGCTCGACAAGACGGGCACCGTGACGAGCGGCAAGATGACGCTCACCGCCGTGCACACCGCGGAGGGCGTCGATCGACGCGAGCTCCTGCGGCTGGCAGGCGCCGTGGAAGACGCGTCGGAGCACCCCATCGCGCAGGCAGTGGCGAAAGCCGCGACTCAGGAGATCGGCGCACTCCCGGTGCCCGAGGACTTCGTCAACGTCGAAGGCAAGGGTGTTCAGGGCGTGATCGAGGGGCACGCGGTGCTCGTGGGTCGGGAATCGCTGTTGGCCGAGTGGTCGCTGCACCTGCCCGCCGCGCTCGCTGCCGTGAAAGCGGAGGCCGAGAGTCAGGGCAAGACCGCCATCGCGGTCGGGTGGGACGGCGAGGCGCGTGGCGTGCTCGTCGTCGCCGACACGGTGAAGCCGACCAGTGCGCAGGCCATCTCGCAGCTCAAGAGTCTGGGTCTCACGCCCGTCCTCCTCACCGGCGACAACCGGGCGGTGGCGGAGCAGATCGCGGCAGAGGTCGGCATCACCGATGTCATCGCCGAGGTGCTCCCGAAGGAGAAGGTCGATGTGATCACACGGCTGCAGCGCGATGGCAAGGTCGTCGCGATGGTCGGGGACGGCGTGAATGACGCGGCCGCACTCGCCCAGGCCGATCTGGGGCTCGCGATGGGCACAGGGACCGATGCGGCGATCGAGGCCAGCGACATCACACTGGTCCGCGGAGATCTGCGCAGTGCCGCGGACGCCATCCGCCTGTCCCGCAGGACTCTGGGCACGATCAAGGGCAACCTGTTCTGGGCCTTCGCCTACAACGTCGCGGCGATCCCGCTCGCAGCGCTCGGCTTGCTCAACCCCATGCTCGCCGGCGCGGCGATGGCGTTCTCCAGCGTCTTCGTGGTCGGCAACAGCCTCCGCCTGCGTTCCTTCCGGAGCCAGACGGCGGACCCCTCTCCGGCAGGGAGCCGTGCGGCGCGGGAACGCGCGACACCGGCAGTCCCCGCAGGAACCCACTGAAACCGAAAGAGGAGCATCTCATGTCCGATTCCCCCGCAGGATCCTGCTGCAGCGTCACCAGCAACGGTGCGGTCTCCGCCGAAGGTCGAAAGGATCTGCTGGCGTCGCCCTCCGGCGCCATGGCAGAGTGCCCGGTGATGGTCGGCAGCGCGGTCGTCGTCGCGGATGCCGAGGCCGCCGGCCTGTTCCGTGACTACGAGGGCACCCGCTACTACTTCTGCTGCGCAGGATGCGGGCCGGCGTTCGACGCCGACCCGGCGAAGTACGTCGCCGCAGCCTGACCGTTTCACCCGTGCGGGGCCGCCACACGCGGCCCTGCACGGGAATCGTCTTTCCGAGGAGGAGAGGTAATGAGCATTCCGCACCACGACAGCACCGCACCCGACGCCCCGCCCCAGGAGTCGAACGACTCCGACCATATGCATGGGGGGCACGACGCCCACGGGGGACACGACGCCCACGGGGGACACGGAGAGCACGGCGGGCACGCCGACCACGTCGGCCAGTTCCGGCGGCTGTTCTGGATCATGCTCGCGCTTGCCGTCCCCACCGTCGCGTTGTCGGGGATGTTCGCGATGATCCTCGGCTACCCCCTTCCCGACCTCCCCGGGCTGATGTGGGTCTCGCCCGTGCTGGGAACCGTGATGTACGTGTGGGGAGGCAAGCCCTTCCTCGTGGGCGCCGTCAGCGAGATCCGCGCGCGCAAGCCCGGCATGATGCTGCTCATCGGCCTGGCGATCACCGTGGCCTTCTTCGCATCGTGGGGGGCGAGTCTCGGCATCCTCCACCACGAGCTCGACTTCTGGTGGGAGCTGGCCCTCCTCATCGTGATCATGTTGCTCGGGCATTGGATCGAGATGCGCTCGCTCGCGCAGACCACCTCTGCACTCGACTCGCTCGCCGCCCTCCTGCCGGACGAGGCCGAGCGTGTGGAGGACGGTCAGGTCGTGATCGTCTCACCCGCAGACCTGGCCGTCGGTGACATCGTCGTCGTTCGCCCTGGCGGAAGCGTTCCGGCCGACGGGCGCATCCTCGACGGACGCGCGTCGATGGACGAGTCGATGGTGACGGGGGAGTCCCGCACGGTCACACGCGGCGCGGGAGACCAGGTCACCGCCGGCACCGTCGCCACGGACTCCGCGCTCCGGGTGGAGATCACCGCGACCGGAGACGACACCACCCTCGCCGGCATCCAGCGCCTGGTGACCGAGGCGCAGAGCTCGTCTTCGCGAGCTCAGCGCCTCGCGGATACCGCAGCGGGGTGGCTGTTCTGGTTCGCTCTGGGATCCGCGGCGATCACCGCGATCGTCTGGACTCTCGTCGGATTCCCCGACGCGGCCGTCATCCGCACGATCACCGTGCTCGTGATCGCCTGCCCGCACGCGCTGGGTCTGGCGATCCCGCTCGTCGTGTCGATCGCGACCGAGCGCGCCGCCCGGGGTGGAGTCCTCGTGAAGGACCGCCTCGCCCTGGAGAGTATGCGAACCGTCGACACCGTGCTGTTCGACAAGACCGGAACCCTCACCAAGGGCGAGCCCGTCGTGTCGGAGGTGTCGGTCTCCGGCGAGCATGACGCCGATCGCGTGCTGGCGCTCGCCGCCGCTGCGGAAGCCGACAGCGAGCACCCGCTCGCGAAGGCGATCGTCCGCGCCGCCACCGACAGGAGCCTGGCGGTGCCGCAGAGCCGCGACTTCACGTCGTCGCCTGCGGTCGGGGTCACGGCTACCGTCGAGGGATCCACCGTGCGCGTCGGCGGCCCGCACCTGCTCACGGAGGAGCAGGCGGACGAGCTCGCCGTCGCCGAGCAGTGGCGGGAGGACGGCGCGATCATCCTCCACGTCGTCCAGGACGGCCGAGTGATCGGAGCGCTGAAGCTCGCCGACGAGGTACGTCCGGAATCCCGCGAAGCCGTGGACGCGCTGCATGCGCTCGGTGTGCAGGTCGTCATGATCACGGGTGATGCCGAGGCCGTCGCGCAGACAGTCGCCGCCGACCTGGGGATCGACCGGTTCTTCGCGGGGGTGCGCCCCGAGGACAAAGCCGCGAAGGTGCAGGAGCTGCAGCGTGAGGGCCGAAAGGTGGCGATGGTCGGCGACGGCGTCAACGACGCACCCGCGCTGGCGCAGGCAGACGTGGGGCTCGCCATCGGGGCGGGCACCGACGTCGCCATCGCCTCTGCCGGCGTGATCCTCGCAAGCGATGACCCGCGCTCCGTGCTCTCGGTCATCGAACTCTCGCGGGCCGCGTATCGGAAGATGAAGCAGAATCTGTGGTGGGCGGCCGGGTACAACCTGCTCTCGGTGCCGCTCGCGGCCGGCGTGCTCGCGCCGATCGGATTCGTGCTGCCGATGTCGGTGGGGGCGATCCTGATGTCGCTGTCGACCATCGTCGTCGCGCTCAACGCGCAGCTGCTGCGTCGCCTCGATCTGCGGCCTGACGTCGCGACCCGCGCCATCCTCGATCGCTGATTCCCGTGCGCAGAAAGACCCCGTCCAGCCGGACGGGGTCTTTCTGCGCAAGGTTCTCGCGACTCACTGATGCCGCAGCGCGGCGTTCAAGTGCTCCTCGGGGTCGACCAGGTGGTTGTGATCGTCGGTGCCGAGTGCGACCTCCGCCCAATCGATCGTGCCGCTGAACTTGCCGCCCCACTCCTTGTATCCCTCGTAGGCGGGCATTCCGGTGTCCTCGCCGGTGTCCAGGCCCTCGTCGAAGGAGAAGTACAGCGGGTGCGTGTGCTCCACGCGTCCGGAGCCGGCCGCGGCGCCGTCGATGAACAGCGTGACCTCGCCGCCCTTGCCGATCCCCCCGCCGTCGTAGGCGAACTCCGCACGCACGAGGTGATCGCCACCGCCGATGGTCGTGTCGGACAGCACGGTCGTGCGGACCAGCCCGCAGTAGTTGTAGTGGTACCCGAGCTTGCCGTCTTCTGCGAAGAACGACCACCCGCCGGTGCGCCCGCCCTGGGCGACGATGGCACCTTCGACTGCGCCGTCCTCGGGCACCGTGAGCTGGGCCGTCACCGAGTACGAACGGTTCTTCACATTCAGGGCGACGTTCTCTCCCAGGCGGATCATCCCCGGGTACAACCGCAGTCGGTCGCCGGTGACGAGCGTGGGCCTGCCGGCGATCGCGGGATTCATGCGCTCGGCCGCGCGGTCGTCGAGCGGGAACACGTTGTGCCGAGCCGCCTCGATCAGGAACATCTGCTGCATCTCTGCCAGCTTCTCCGGGTGTGTGGACGCCAGGTTGTCCGACTGCGTCCAGTCGACCGAGGTGTCGTACAGCTCCCACACGTCGGCCGAGAAGTCCGGAGCCTTCGAGACGACATCCCACGGAGTGCGGTGCTTCGTCTGCGCCGTCCAGCCCTTGTGGTAGATGCCGCGGTTGCCCATCAGCTCGAAATACTGCGTGACGTGTCGTTCATCGGCGTCCGGGGCGTTGAAGCTGTAGGCCATCGAGACGCCGTGCATCGGAATCTGGGTGACCCCGTTCACCGTGTGCGGCTCGGCGAGGCCCGCGACGTCCAGGACGGTCGGGGCGAGGTCGATCACGTGGTGCCACTGGTGCCGGACCTCGCCGGATCCCTCGATCGCGCTCGGCCAGTGGACGATGGTGCCGTTGCGCGTTCCGCCGTAGTGCGATGCCACCTGCTTGGTCCACTGGTAGGGCGTGCACATCGCGTGCGCCCACGCCACGGAGTAGTGGTTGTACGCCTCTGGACCGCCGACCTTGTCGAGATGCTCGTTCCAGAACTCGACGGTCTCGAACTGACCGCCGCCGTTGGAGGCGGTCGTCAGCATGTAGGCACCGTTGATGCCGCCCTCCGCGCTCGCCCCGTTGTCGCCGATGATGTAGTAGACGAGGGTCTCGTCGAGGATGTCCTGCTCCTCGAGCGCGTCGATGACGCGACCGGTGTGGAAGTCGGCGTACTCCAGGAACGCCGCATAGACCTCCATCTGGTGCGCGAGGATCGGCTTCTGCTCGTCCGGGACGTCGTCCCAGGCCGGCAGTCCCTCCGGGCGTTCGGTGAGCTTCGAGTCCGGCGCGATCACGCCGAGTTCGATCTGCTTCGCTAAGGTCTGCTCGCGCTGCGCGTCCCAGCCCTGGTCGAAGGCCCCCTTGTACTTCGCGATCCAGTCCTTCGGAACGTGATGCGGGGCGTGCGTCGCGCCCGGGGCGAAGTAGATGAAGAACGGCTTGTCCGGCGTCAGGCTCTTCTGCTGCCGGATGTAGTCGATGGTCTTGTCGGCCAGATCGGGCATCAGGTGGTAACCCTCGTCCGTCGGCGGCTCGACCGCGGTGACTCCGTCGACGAGGGCCGGCGTCCATTGGTTCGTCTCACCGCCGATGAAACCGTAGAACCTCTCGAAGCCCGAGAATGCGGGCCAGTGGTCGAACGGTCCCGTGGGGCCTGTCTCCCACACCGGCACCTCGTGGCACTTTCCGAACTGCGCGGTGTTGTAGCCGTTCTGGCGCAGGATCTCGGGCAGCGGGACGGCAGAGTTCGGACGCGTGGAACGGTAGCCGGGGGAAGGGGTCGCGGTCTCGGTGATGTGGCCCATGCCGACGGCGTGGTGGTTGCGTCCGGAGAGCAGCGCAGCACGGGTGGGGGAGCACAGCGCGGTCGTGTGGAATCGGGTGTACTTCAGCCCGGCGTTCCCGAGGCGTTCGGCCGTGGGCGTGTGTATCGGGCCGCCGAATGCGCTCGACGCGCCGAAGCCCACATCGTCGAGGAGGATCACCAGGACGTTCGGTGCGCTCTTGGGCGGGCGCTTGGCGACGAGGGGAGGGAAGTCGGCCTCCGACTTCTTCGCGTCGAAGACGACGGGCCCCTGATACTCACGGTCAGGAAGCGGCAGGATCGATCCGGGCAGTTCCGCGGTCATGGAAGTTCCTTCTTCGTATACATGGGGTGTATCGCGAGTGCATGGGGGTGTATCGCGAGCTGGACGCCGAGCACCGCGGGTCGGACGGAGCCAGCCACCGTGCTCGACGTCCGTGTGAATCGACTACTGCGCGCCTCCGAGGTCGTGGATGAGCTCCTTCTCGTCCTCGGCGGAGAGGGAGGTCTGGACGACCGTGCCCTGGAACGGCGCGAGTGCGGCGGCGAACTTGTCCTCGGTGATCTTCGTCGCGTACACGACGACGGCGGACTTGCCGGCGGAGACCGTGCTCTTCACCCGGTCGCGGAACTCCGCATCGATGCCGGTCTTGTCGAGGCCGGCGAACAGCGCGCCGAAGAGGCCGCCGAAGAGCAGTCCGGCGATCGGTACGAAGAACAGGAGGCCGATGAGCATGCCGAAGAGTGCACCGCCTGCGGCTCCGACACCGACGTTGCCGGCAGCGCCCGGATACTCGACCTTGGTCTTGCCCTTCTCGTCGACCTTCACGAGCGCGAGGCCCGCGAGCTCGACGACCAGGTCGTTCTGCAACGACAGGATCTCGTCGTAGGCCCCTTCCGCCTGGGGCTCGGAGTCGAAGGAGATGACGATCAGTTCGGCCATGGGTGAGTTCCCTTGTTCAGGGCTGAGTCGACCACCCTCAGCCGTTGACGACAGGAGGCCACTCCGCGGTGGCTCCCGCTCGAGGTCAGGCTAACCGTGCTGGACCCGCGAAACGCGGGCGTCACCGTGAATTCACCCGGGGGACCTTCGGCGATGACAGGGGATACGCAGGGAACTGATCACGCTCTGTAATGATTGCCCGCCGCCGCGGGAGGTCGGTCGCAAAATACTGGGCACACCGAAACGAAAGGTGTTCCCCGTGTCCGCTCCTGCTCCTCCCGCCGTATCCCCGTCCGCCCCGGGCGCTCCGTCCGCCCGCCGTACGATCCTCGACATGCTCAGCCGGTGGATGTGCGAACAACCGCTGGCCGTCGCGGCACGGCACGCAGGGCGGGAGCTGACCTACGGAGAGCTCGATCAGCTCTCCGGCGTGCTGGCGGCGGATCTTCGACGGAGAGGCGTCGGGAGAGGCGATCGGATCGGGATCTTCGTGGAGCGCGGATTCGAGATGGTGGTCGCCATCGTGGCCGCACTGCGGCTCGGAGCGGCGTATGTGCCCGTCGATCCGCGAATCGCCACCGAGGTCCATATGGCGCATGTGGTCGCTGTGACGGGCATGCGTGTCGTGCTCACCCAGGCGCGGTTCGCGGACCGCGTGACGTCGGCGACGGGCATCCTGGCGGTGCCGATCGATCGCGCCCGCACCGCGGACGCGGATGCCTCTCCGCAGGAGACGGTCGCGCCACGCGCCGGAGATGAATGCGTGATCATCTTCACGTCCGGAACGACGGGTACGCCCAACGGCGTGCGGGTGACCCACCGCAACCTCGAGAACTTCCTGTTCGGAGGGCCCGGAGCGCTCGGCATGAAGCCGGGGACCGTGGTCGCCCAGATCCTCAACATCGCTTTCGACATGGCGGTCTGGGAGATCCTCGGCGCGCTCACCCACGGTGCCACGCTGCACATCCGCGGACGGGACTTCGCCGAGGCTCTGCGTGCCGCAGACGTCGTGATCGCGACCCCGTCGATCCTCACCCCGCACGACCCGCGACGGCTGGGCCGGTTCACCGCCGTGGCCGTCGCCGGGGAACGGTGCCCTCGTGCCCTCGCCAACCGCTGGGCTGCCGTGACGGATTTCTACAACTCGTGCGGTCCGACCGAGATCACGATCGTGAACACGATGCATCTGTGCACCCCCGATGAGGCGGATCCGCCGATCGGGCGTCCGATCCCGGGAACGACCGCCTACATCCTGGATGAGGGTGGCGCTCCGGTCGCCGACGGCGAGGTCGGGGAGATGTGGGTCGGGGGAGCGGGGGTCACCGCCGGGTACCTGGGAAACCCGCGTCTGACCCGCGACCGTTACCGACTCGACCCGTTCTCCGACGACGGCAGTCTCATGTTCCGCACCCGCGACCTCGCCCGATGGAATGCGGACGGAGATCTCGAGCACCTCGGACGCACGGACGACCAGGTCAAGATCCGGGGCTTCAGAGTCGAACCCGACGCCGTGAGCGCACTGCTCGAGCGGGAAGACTCCGTGCAGCACGCGGCCGTCCTCCCCACCGATGATCGCACCGCGCTGGTCGCTTTCGTGACTCCGGAGGACGCCGACGTGGAGGCTGCGCTCGCCCATGTGCGTGAAGCACTGCCGTACTACTGCGTGCCGGAGATCGTCCATCTCGAACCGGCTCTTCCGATGACGACGCGCGGCAAGGTCGACCAGACGGTGCTGAGGAGCCACGCATGGCGAGCAGCGTGACTCCCGGGACCCACGTGCGCTCCGCGGCGCTCACCGGGTGGCGGCTTCTTCTCACCCGTCCTGCTCTGATGCCCTACAACAGGCTGGTGGTGCTGGTTCTCGCGCTCAACGCCGTCGTCGCCGGGATCATCGCCACGACCTCGGCCTCGATGTCGTCCGACGACGCCGCCACCCTCCTCATCACCATGAGCGGCGTGAACCTCACAGCCGCAGTGTTGATCCGCCAGCAGTACGTGATCAACCTCCTGTTCCGGCTCGCGACGAGCGTGCCGAAATCGGCGCCGCTGGCGGTCCGTCGACGTCTCGCGAAGGTCTACCACTTCGGTGGGATCCACGTCGGAGCCGCGGTCGCGGCCGTGGGCTGGTTCCTGGGGGGAGCCGCCACCGTCGTCTTCAGTGATTCCTTCTCCGTGTTCTCGAAGAGCGTGGCCGTCGCCCTCGTCGCGTGCCTGGTCGGAATCCTCGTACCGGCGCTGCCTCCGATCCGCCAACGCCGCCATGACCTGTTCGAGATGACCCATCGCTTCGGAGGATGGTCCGCTCTCACCCTCTTCGCCGTACTCACCGTGGCGCTCGCCGCCGATGCCGCCGACTCCGCCGGCGCTGCGGGGATCGGACGAGTCCTCGCCGCGTCGCCGTCGTTCTGGCTGCTGCTGGTCATCGTGCTCAGCGTCGTCGCACCGTGGCTGCGGCTCAGGAAAGTGCCCGTCCGCATCGCGACGCCGTCGTCTCACGTCGCACTCGCGGACTTCGATCACGGCGTGCGTCCCTTCGCCGGTTCGTCCACCACCCTGGCGCGGCATCCGCTCGGCCAGTGGCACTCGTTCGCGAATGTCGTCACCCGCGACGAGACCGGTTTCCGGCTCACCATCTCGCGGGCGGGGGACTGGACCGGAAGACTCATCGACGACGCGCCCTCGCATGTGTGGACACGAGGGATTCCGACGGCGGGCGTGGGAAACGTGGACAAGCTCTTCGAGCGCGTCGTGTGGGTCGCGACCGGAAGCGGGATCGGCCCGTGCCTGCCGCACCTCTTCGCCGACACCACGCCCTCGAAGCTCGTGTGGGCGACCAGAGAACCGGAAGCCACCTACGGCGACGATCTCGTCGAGTCCATCCGTGCCTCGCACCCCGATGCCGTGATCTGGAACACCAGCGAACAGGGGCGCCCCGACCTCGTGGCACTGGCGCTCGAAGAGTTCACGTCGTTCGACGCCGAAGCGGTGATCTGCATCTCCAACCAATCGACCACCCGCCGGGTCGTCTCCGCGCTGGAAGCCCTCGGGGTCCCCGCGTACGGGGCGATCTGGGACTCCTGAAAGGCCTTACCGTGTCCACACTGCTCATCAGCTCCGAGGGGACCACCCTCACCGTCACCCTCGACCGCCCCGCTCAGCTCAACGCTATGGGCATCGACGAGCTCGATGCCATCCGGCATGTGTTCACAGAGCTCGCCGAGACGGTGCCCGCGGATCGCCCCCGCGCCGTGGTCGTGCGTTCGACCGGAACACGCGCGTTCGTGGCCGGGGCCGACATCGCCGAGATGGCGGCCGCATCGTCCGACTCCGGTGAGCGCATCAGCCGCGCCGGACAGGCGGCCATGGACAGCATCGCCGCCTGCCCCATGCCGGTCATCGCCGCCGTCGACGGTCACGCGCTCGGAGGTGGGTGCGAACTCGCGGCCGCCTGCGACCTCGTGTACGCCACGGCGAACTCGCTCTTCGCGCTGCCCGAGGTCGGGTTGGGCCTGATCCCGTGCTTCGGCGGCACGTATCGTGTTGCCGCCCGGATCGGCGACGGCCGGGCGCGACGCATGGCCCTGACGGGCGAGCGGGTGACAGCCGCGACGGCGGAGGAGTGGGGTCTCGTCGACGCCGTGCTTCCCGACGCCGATGGGCTCGCCGCTGCGGTGGGCGGTCAGACGCTCGCGTTCAGCCGTGCGTCGAGGAGCGCGCTCGCCGCCGTGAAGGCCGCTTTCGCGATGCCCGCGCCGCTGCGTGCGGTGGCGGAGCGCACACTGTTCCGGGACGCTCTGGCACACGCAGATGGCCAGGAGGGCATGGCGGCGTTCCTGTCGAAGCGCGCCCCGTCGTTCCGCTGAGAGTGCAGGACTCTGTCGGCAACGACGACGTATCTTCGGAAGGTGCTCAGAACCGTGGAAGTGCAGTTGGCCGACCTCGCGAACGGCCGGGTGCTGGTCGTCGAGGACGATGAGGAGCTGCGCAGCATCCTCGTGGCCTATCTGCGTCGTGCCGGGTTCTCCGTCGAAGCGGTCGCCGACGGCTTCGCGGCGTTGGAAGCCGCGACGCTCAGTCCTCCGGATGTGGTGCTCCTCGACCGCATGATCCCCGGCGTCGACGGCGTGGAGATCTGCCGTCGTCTGCGCACCACGTCGAACGCTCCGATCCTCCTGCTCACGGCGATGGGGCAGCCGCATGAACGCATCGACGGCCTGGAAGCCGGCGCGGATGACTACGTCGTCAAGCCCGTCGCACCGCGCGAGATCGTGCTCCGCGTGATCCGGCTGTTGCAGCGGACCGCGCACCAGGGCGCCGGCGAGTCGCCGATCACCCTCGGACGGTTCCGTTTGACGCCGGCGATGCGGGTGATCCAGAGCGATGGCGTCGACCTGGAGCTGACCGTCCGGGAGTTCGAGCTGTTCGCTTTCCTCCTCCGCCACCCCGATCGGGTGCACTCGCGCGAGGAGATCGCCGGCGGAGCGTGGGGATGGGAGGCCGGAGACACCTCGGCTGTGGCCGTCAACATCCGTCGCCTCCGCCTGAAGGTCGAGCCCGATGCCTCCCGGCCGGTCGTCATCCGCTCGGTGTGGGGGCACGGCTATCTGCTCGACAGCGAAGGGACGAGATGAACGCGATGCTCCTCGAAACGCTCGGAGTCGTCGTGGCGGCGGTGATCCTGACCGGAGTCTTCGGGGCGGTCGCGCTTCGGCTGACCCGCAGGTACTCGATGCGCTGTCAGATGATGATCGTCGTGATGACGGTGGTCGTGGGGATGTCGGCATCCTTCGCCTTCGCGGCCTCTCGGATGCAGATCGAGGAGGACGATCTGCCGCTCATCCTCGGAGCGACGATCCTCGCCGGCTCGGGCACGATGCTGCTGGCGTGGCGCCTGGGCAACCGGCTGGTCGAGGAGAGCAGACGGATAAGCCTGCACACCCGGCAACTGGCATCGGGTCGTCCCCTCGACGACCACACGGTGGTGTCGAACTGGGAGTATCGGCAGATCGATCGAGAGCTCCACAACGCTGCGCGCGCGCTCCACGAGGCACGGGAGACGAATCTCCGGCAGGAGGAGGCGAGACGGCACCTCATCACCGGGATCTCCCATGATCTGAGGACACCGTTGGCCGCCATCGACGCGATCATCCGCGCTCACGAGGATGGGATCATCGAGGACCGTGTCGAGTTCACGACGAGGCTTCGCGCGCAGAGCAGTCGTCTCGGGGCGCTGGTCGAGGACTTCTTCGCGTTCTCGCTCATCGAGATCGATCGGGTGCCGCTGAGCCCGGAGCACCTCGATGTCGCCGATCTGGTCGGCGATGCCGTGGGAACAGCCCGTAATCTCGGCGCGACGGTGCACCTGGAAGTCGACGAGTCAGGCGACGTCACGGCCTTCGCCGATCCTCTCAGCATCGAGCGCATCTTGATGAACCTGCTCGCCAATGCGGTGCAGCACACCCCTGAGGGGACCGCGGCGACGGTCTTCCTGGAGGCCGATGCCGACGCGGTCAGGATCAGCGTGGAGGACCACGGCTCCGGCATGACCCCTGAGGCTCTCGAGCAGGCGTTCGATGCCGGATGGCGTGGCGACCTCGCCCGCACCCGGAGCATGGCCCCCTTGGCGACGAGCGGAGCCGGGCTGGGGCTGGCGATCGCGCGCGGACTCGCGGTGGCGAACGGCGGAACGCTGGAAGGTCGTTCGCAGAGTGGGGCCGGCTGCCGGTTCACCCTCACGCTGCCGCAGCGAGACCGTCCACATGGATGATCCGCCTCCGTCGGGTCGGTCGTCGTACGCGCAGGTCGTGACTCCTCACTCCTTGCGCTGCGGTGCCGGTGCCTCGGTCTTCACCTGCGGACGGGCGGGCGCGGAGGCGAGCACCGTCGAGGGGCCGCTCAGCGCCCGCAGCGCGTACAGGATCGTCGCGAGATCGACGAGCTCCTGGACGAGTGCTCCGACCACCGCGGGGATGAGGCCGGTCATCGCGACGATCATGAGACCGACGCTCAAGCCGATCCCGATCCAGATCGCGGTCAGGGCGACCCGCAGAGTGTGGCGACCGATCGACACCGCATCGACGAGCTTCGCGAGCGAGTCGACGAGGATCACGACATCAGCGGCATCGCCGGCAGCGGTCGCTCCCTTCGCGCCCATGGCGACGCCGATGTCGGCGGCGGCGAGCACAGGGGCGTCGTTCACGCCGTCGCCGACCATCATGATCGGCCGCGGTTGGAGTTCACCGGCGAGAGCGACCTTCTCGGGCGGAAGCAGCTCGGCGTGGATCTCCGAGATGCCCACCTGATGAGCCACTGATTCCGCCGTCGGCCCGACGTCGCCCGTGAGCATGACCACGCGATCCACCTCGTGCGTCCGCAACCACGAGACGACGGCCGCTGCTTCGGGCCTTGGGTGGTCGGCGAGTACGAGCACCCCGGCGAAACGGCCGTCGACGGCCACGTAGGCTGCGGCCTGACTCAGCTCCAACGTCGCCCGCACGGTGTCGGGCGCGAGAGCGGCCACGTAGGCGGGCTTGCCGACGACGACAGCTCGACCATCGATCTCGGCGACGACACCGTTCGTGGCCTCCTCCCTGGCCTCTGTCGCGACACGCAGCGCGAGTCCGCGCGCGTCCGCGGCGCGACGGATGCCCTCGGCGAGCACGTGCGTCGAGTACTGCTCCGCCGAGGCGGCGAGTTGCAGGACCTCGTCCGCGCCGAAGCCGTTCGCCGGCCGGACATCGACGAGTTCCGGTCGGCCCTGCGTGAGCGTTCCCGTCTTGTCGAAGGCCGCCGATCGCACGCGCGCGATCTGTTCGATGACGGCGCCGCCCTTCATGATCACGCCTGTCTTCGCCGCGCGTGAGAGGCCTCCCAGGAACGCGACCGGGGCGGCGATCAGGAGAGGACAGGGCGTCGCGAGCACGAGGACCTCGGCGAAGCGCGTCGCGTCGCCCGAGATGGCCCAGGCTGTGCCGGCCAGGACGAGCGACACCGCGGTGAAGGGGATCGCGAAGCGGTCGGCGAGCCGCACCACCGGCGCGTGGGAGTCCTCTGCGGCGTGCACGAGTGCGACGATCTGCTGGTACTGGCTGTCTGCGCTCGAGCGAACGGCCTGGATCCGCACAGCGCGACTGCCGTTGATCGCTCCGGAGAGCACCTCCCCTCCGGACTCGCGGGCCACGGGCATGCTCTCGCCGGTCAGCGATGACTCATCGAAGGTTCCGGTCTCGGTGAGCAGCACGCCGTCGACGGGCACCACCTCCGACGGGCGCACGAGGAGCACATCGCCGATCGCGACCTCGTCGACGGGGAGATCCCTCACCTCGTCCGAATCCGCGGCCTGTGCGTGCACGAGCACGTGGGCGATGCGCGGAGAACGATCCAGCAACGCGGACAGGTCGCGCTTCGCGCGACGGCCGGCGAAGTCTTCGAGCGCCTCTCCGCCCGACAGCATGAGCACGATGATGAGGGATGCGATGTACTCGCCGACGGCGAGCGTCGCCACCATCGCGACCACAGCGAGGATGTCGAGACCCACGTGGCCGCGAAGCACATCCCGCACCATGCCGACGAGGGTCCAGACGACGAACGCGGCCACGTAACCGGTGGCGATCCACCGTCCGATGACGGCCGCGTCGACTGCGTGCAGGATGAGCACGCCGACGAACACGAGGACGGTGGTCGTGATCGCCGGATAGCGCCATAGCAAGCGGAGAAACCTCATGCTCCAGCTTCCCGCGAATCGGTGCGGAGTGCCACCGACGGGCGGCGGGGCGGCCGGCCTTTCGAGCAACCGCCGTGCGTCAGCGCACCTGACCGGCGTCGTGAACCTCACGACGTCCCCGTGCATTGCTGCGCGCCAGGATGATCCCGCCGAGCAGGGCGGCGATGAACGATCCGACCAGTACCCCGATCTTCACGTGTTCGTCTGCAACCGAGCTCGATCCGTAGGCGAGTTCGCCCACCAGGAGGGACACCGTGAACCCGATACCGGCGAGGAACGCCATTCCGGTCAGATCGGGCCAGCGCAGCGACTCGTCCAGGCGCAGCGCAGGGAGGTGACTCAGCAGGAAGGTCGTGGCGAGGATGCCGATCGGCTTCCCGATCACGAGGCCGACGACGATTCCGATGGTGATCGGGTCCGTGAACGCCGACGTGAGGCCTGCCCACCCGCCGACGGTGACCCCGGCGGCGAAGAAGGCGAAGACCGGGACCGCGAACAGCGTGGCCACGATGCTCCAACGGTCGGCGAAGTGCGCGGCCATACCGTCGTAGACCGGTCGGCCGGCATCGTCCGTGCCGACCCGCACGCGGGCGCGCTCCGTCGCCGTGACGGGCACGACGAAGCCGAGAAGCACGCCGGCGACGGTCGCGTGTACACCGGATGCGTGGATGCACACCCAGACGGCGATGGCGAGGGGGAGCAGGATCCACCACGCCCGCACCCCCTTCGCCACCAGGGCGGCGAATCCCGCCAGCGGCAGCAGCGCCAGGATCAGCCACGGAAAGCTGATGGTGTCGGTGTAGAACGTCGCGATGATGGTGATCGCGATGAGGTCGTCGATGATCGCCAGCGTGAGCAGGAAAACCCGAAGGGCGGGAGGCAGGAACTTGCCGACCACGGCGATCACGGCCACGGCGAACGCGATGTCCGTGGCCGTGGGGATCGCCCAGCCGCGCAGGGCATCCGAACCGCCGGCGGCGTTGATCACGACGAAGATGAGAGCGGGAACCACCACGCCGCCGACCGCGGCCGCGATCGGCAGGGCGGCTCGACGCGGATCGCGCAGACGTCCGGCGACGAACTCCTCCTTCAGCTCGAGACCGACGACGAAGAAGAAGATCGCCAGCAGCCCGTCGGACGCCCAGGCGCCGACGCTGAGTTCGAGATGCAGTTCCGGGATGCCGAACGTGAAGTCGCGCACGGACTCGTACCAGGGGGCGGCGGGACTGTTGGCGAGGACGAGCGCGGCGAACGTCGCCGCGAGCAGGAGCGACCCGCCGAGGACGTCGCTGCGGGCGTTGGAGCGGATGCCGTTCCACAGCGCATGCGGGGCGAGGGAGAAACGGGCAGGGGAAGAATTCGGGGACACGGAAAAGACCTCACGCGAGAGAAGGGGTGAATGGCGCAGAAGACCACCGCCCCGTTCGAGGCGTGGTCTAGTTCCGTGGCGGCGGGCAGCCGGCGATCTCGCCGTGCGAGAGGGTGCCCCAGACACTGGTCCACCCGTTCGTGCCCGGGTGCAGGATGACCCGCATCCATTCCCTCATCGGGGTCGCCGAACGGAGACGGTGCGGGGCACGCGTCGAACCGGCGATCGAGAGGAGGGGCACGTATCGAGCCTATCGTCGTCCCGCTGGGATACCGCCTACCGCGATCGAATTTCGCTAACTAGGCTAGCGATCATGGAAAGATACGTGCGCTTGCGTTGGCTCGGGCTCGTCTTCATCAGCATCGCGGTCTCGCTGATCATCGTCGATTCGACGATCGTCAACGTGGCGATCCCCGCGATCGTGGAGGACCTCGGCATCACCTCGACCGAGGTCCAGTGGGTGCAGGAGTCGTACACGCTCGTCTTCGCGTCGCTGCTGCTCGTCTTCGGCAGCCTCGCCGACCGTTTCGGTCGACGCCGGGTGATGATCATCGGCGTCGTCGTCTTCGGAGCCTCGTCGGTGTTCGCCGCCCTGTCGCCGGACGGCGGCATGCTCATCCTGGCCCGACTGGCGCAGGGCGTCGGCGGTGCGATGATCCTCCCCACCACCCTCTCGATCATCAACGCGACCTTCCGAGGCAGGGAGCGCGGAATCGCGTTCGCCGTATGGGGTTCCACGATCGGTGGCATGGCGGCCGTCGGTCCGCTCCTCGGCGGGTGGCTCACGACCGCCTACTCGTGGCGCTGGGCTTTCGGCATCAACATCCCCCTCGGCATCATCATCGTGATCGGCGTGCTCCTGACCGTTGCGGAATCCCGCAGCGATCGCGTCTCCCGCGTCGACATCGTCGGAGCATTGCTGTCGATAGCGGCGATGGGAAGCCTCGTGTTCGGCCTGATCGAGGGACGGACCTACGGCTGGTGGCTCGTCGACACGCGGCCGCAGTTCGGAGACTGGGCCTGGCCGTGGGAGCTGTCGCCGATCCCGCTGTTCTTCGCTGTCGCCGTCCTCGCCGTCATCGCGTTCATCCTGTGGGGACGGCACCGCGAACGGGTGGGGAAGTCGACGCTGCTGGCGCTGCGGCTGTTCTCGATCTCCTCGTTCCGCAACGGGAACATCGCCGCAGCGGTGGTGTCGTTGGGGGAGTTCGGCATCATCCTCGCGCTTCCGCTCTGGCTGCAGTTCGTGCGCGGTTTCGAAGCCGTGCAGACAGGGCTGCTCCTGCTCGCGCTGGCGGGCGGATCGTTCCTCGCCAGCGGTGTCGCCGGAGCCTCGAGCGGAAAGGTCGCCCCGGTCTGGGTGGTGCGTGCCGGCCTCATCGCCGAGATCATCGGTGTCGCGGGAGTCGGCTTCGTCATCGGCCCTGACGCATCCTGGGGACCGCTCATCCCGTTCCTCTTCGTCTACGGACTCGGTGTCGGCCTCGCCACGGCGCAGCTGACCGGGGTCGTGCTCGCCGAGGTGCCGGTCGCGGACAGCGGGGCGGCCTCGGGCACGCAGTCCACGTCTCGGCAGATCGGCGCCGCCCTCGGCGTCGCTGTTCTTGGCACTGTTCTCTTCACCAGCACCGCCGGGATCCTCGCGTCTTCGCTCGACGAGCGCGGTGTCCCCGCCGCCCAGCGCGACCAGATCGTGTCGGCCGTGGTCGACAGCGCAGGGGCGGCGATCAGCGGGCTGGAGTCGAATGCCGCGACCGCTGATGTGGCCGATGATGCCAAGGCCGCCTTCTCCGAAGGGACCCGCTACGCCGCCTGGACAGCGGCAGGGTTCCTCGCCCTCGGCCTGCTCGCCACCGTGTCCCTCGGATCGACCACGGTGCGCACTCGACCGGAGGACGAGGACGGGCGGACGGAGGAAGAAGAAGGCCGCCAGCAAGACGACGAAAGAGCAATCTGACGGAGGGCGTCGCCACTCCCGCCCTACTGTCGCGAAGCAGGATCTCCGGTCCGCCGGTCGAAGCGCCCCGCGTAGTCGTCGTCGGTGATGTGCTCTTTCCACGCCGTGGTCTCCGCCGGGTCGTCCGCGTTCTCGAGCATGGCGATGTGCTCCATGAACGAGTCGCCGGCGGCGGCGTGCCAGTGATCCTGTCCGGGCGGCGTGTACAGCGTCTCTCCGGGGTGCACGTCGATGATCTGCCCGTCGCGCGTCCCGAAGCGGGCGACGCCCTGGGTGACACGAAGGTACTGACCTCGGGCGTGCGAGTGCCACGCGGAGCGCGCCCCGGGTGCGAACTTGACGATGGCCACGGTCATCCGTTGGTCCCCATCGTGCGGTGCGGCGATTCGGTCCACCCAGACGCCTCCCACGAACTGGTCTGCAGTGTTCTTGGCGGTCGGTGTGGTCGGTTCGAGGTTCACAGTGGCGTTCCCATCGCAGTGAAGGAGAAGGGGGGGCAGAGGAGGCGGGGAGTCGGGTCAGCGGAGAGCATTCTCGCGGATGTCGGCGAGCGCGTTCATGAACCCTTCCGAACATCCGCTGGATCCCGCGAGTCGGTCGACCACGATGTCGTCGAGCGGCGTGCCCACCACCTCTCTCGGGAGGGCATCAGCGAACCGCTGTTGATACCCCAGCGATATCTCGTCATCTGCCGGCGTGGTGATGTCGACGTCTGTGACGATGCCGTTCTCGATGGTGAGAGTCACGTCGTGATGGGACGGGAGCGAGCCATACCAGCCGCGTGCGGAGTACTCTCCGTCACGATAGGTGTCCGTGGTCACGGTGTCTCCCTCGACCCTCGGTGGTGCTGATGGTGCCGAGACGTCGGGCCGTGCATCGTCTGATCCGGCGCACGCGGCGATCGAGACGGCCGATGCCACGATGCCGACAGCAGCGGCGACCCGGCGCCCGACTTTCGTGGGGCTTTGCGGGGAAGCGGTGCGGGCCATGTTTCGACGGTACGCCCGTACCTCATCGCCTGGGGTGCTCTGCTGTTACCTGGATAGGTGGCCCCTGGTGCTGCGTTGCGGCGGGCGGGACTGACCGCTTATCCGTGTAACGACAGTCACTCCCAGGTGCTGATGGATGGTCATAGTGTCGATCCCATGACGAACACTCACCTCACCCTGAACAACGGCGTCGAGATGCCCGCATTGGGTTTCGGCGTCTTCCAGACACCGCCGGACGAAACGGTCGAGGCTGTCTCTTCCGCCCTCTCCACGGGGTACCGTCTCATCGATACCGCCGCCGCATACGCCAACGAGCGAGGAGTGGGCGACGCCGTCAAGGCGTCCGGTCTTTCCCGCGACGACGTGTTCATCGAGTCGAAGGTCTGGATCAGCGACTACGGCTACGACCAGACGCTGCACGCATTCGAGAAGAGCGCCCGCAAGCTCCAGGTCGACGTCATCGACCTCTTCATCCTCCACCAGGCCCTCCCCGGTGAGTTCGACAAGACCATCGCCGCCTACACGGCGCTGGAGACTCTCCTCGCCGAGGGCAAGGTCCGCGCCATCGGCGTGAGCAACTTCATGGTCGACCACCTCACGACGCTGCTCGCGCAGACCGAGATCGTGCCGGCGGTGAACCAGATCGAGGTGCACCCGTACTTCCAGCAGCGCGAGCTGCAGGCGTTCGGCAAGGACCGCGGCATCCTCACACAGGCCTGGTCGCCCATCGGCGGCATCACGTCCTACCGAGGGGACGATTCCCAGAGCACGTTCAACGACCCCGTCATCGTCGCCATCGCCGACGCACATGGAAAGTCGGCAGCCCAGGTGATGCTCCGCTGGCACATCCAGAACGGCGTCCAGGCCATCCCCAAGTCGGTGAAGCCTGCTCGTATTGCGGAGAACTTCGACGTGTTCGACTTCGAACTCACCGACGACGAGATCGCTCGCATCGACGCTCTCGATGCCGGCGTTCGCGGGGGCCCGGAGCCCGAGGTCATCACGCTCGAGGCGTTCGGTCGCGATATCCCGGAGAACTGACATGACCGAGCAGTCCACGGTTCTCGTCGTGGGGGCGACCGGAAGCATCGGCGTGCACGTCGTCCGCGAGGCTCTCACGAGAGGACGACACGTGCGCGCGTTGGTGCGTGACGCATCTCGCGCCGCGCGGGTCCCGGAGGGCGCGGAGATCGTCATCGGCGATCTCACCTCGGCCGAGACGCTGGCGGACGCTGTCGCCGGGGTCGGCTCCGTGGTCTTCGTCCACGGCTCCCATGGTGGCCGTGGTGTCGCAGAGAAGGTCGACTACGGAGCAGTGGCCAACGTGCTCACTGTGCTCGACGGACGCCCTGTGCGCATCGCCCTGATGACCGCTGTCGGCACGACGGATCGGGCGAACGAAGGTCACGACTGGAAACGGAGGGCCGAGCGCCTCGTCCGCGCGTCCGGCAACCGGTACACGGTCGTCCGCCCCGGCTGGTTCGACTACAACGCACCGGACGAGCGCCACATCGTCTTCCGCCAAGGGGACCAGTACAGCACGGCCTCGCCGGCAGACGGGGTCATCGCCCGCGACCAGATCGCGCGCGTGCTGCTCGACTGTCTGGAGATCGACGCGGCGGACCACCGAACCCTTGAATTGGTCGCGGAGCGAGGGGCAGCGCAGGAGGACCTGGCCCCCGAGTTCGAGGCGCTCGTCCGAGATACTGGAATCGACGGCGCACTCGACATGCCGAACATGCCTCTCACCGACGAACCGGCCACCGTGCGGGACGACCTGAGCCGGCTCGGCCGGTAGCTCGTCGACCGGCGGCTCGTGAGCGCCGCCGGTCGGTACGTATCCGCACACGACACCCATCCACACACGACGGGAAGGCACGACGTGGCAGGCATGACACAACGAGCCGAGGTGAGTGAGTTCCTCTCCACGCGGCGAGCACGACTCACCCCGGAGCAGGCCGGCATCATCGGCGGAGGCCGACGACGTGTCACCGGTCTCCGCCGCGAAGAGGTGGCCATGTTGGCCGGGATGAGCGTCGACTATTACGCCAGGATGGAGCGCGGCAACCTGTCCGGCGTCTCCCCGGAAGTGCTCGAGTCGCTCGGGCGCGCACTCCACCTCGACGACGCCGAGCTCGCCCACCTCCATGACCTCGCCCGAAACGCCGCCCCGAACCGTTCTGCACGCGCACGTCCGCGGGCTGCGACGCCCGTCATCCGGCCCGCGCTTCAGCGACTCCTGGACAGCATCAGCGTTCCCGCCTACATCTCGAACGCACGCAAGGACTTCCTCGCCGTGAACGTCATCGGTCGGGCCGTCTTCGCGCCGATTCTGGACGACGCCGCCAATCAGCGCAACAACGCCCGCTACACGTTCTTCAACCCCGCTGCGCAGAACTTCTACGTCGATTGGGAGTCCGGGGCCAACAGCATCGTCGCCTCACTCAGAATCGAAGCGGGACGCAACCCGCACGACAAGGACCTCACCGATCTGATCGGCGAACTCGTCACGCGTAGTGACGTCTTCCGTACGCGCTGGGCAGCCCACGATGTTCGCTTCCACCGCACCGGAAGCAAACGGATCCACCATCCTGACGTCGGGGCGCTCCTCTTCGACTACGAGGGTTTCGAGCTGCCTGCGGATCCCGGGCTCGTCATGTTCACCATGACCCCCTCGCCGGGCGGCGCCACCGAAGAGCGTCTCCGATTGCTGGGGAGTCTGTCCGCCATGGAGAGCGCTCAGTCGGAGTGATCCACCGACGTCGTCGCAGTGGAGACGAGCACCGGGCCTCTGGTCAACCGTTTCGCATGGACACCTGCAGGTAGGACGCATGGTCGGCGCCGGTGTGGATCACGTGAGCGCCCTGATTGACTGGGACATACTCTTCGATGCCAGGCATCAAGGTTCCCAACAGGTTGCGGGCGCTGACGATGAAGCGGAGCTGCTCGCCGGGGGCGAAGGCGAGGCCGAGAGGGAGCAGGTCGATCTCGATCTCGACGATCTCGCCTGCTGACAGCTTCTCGACGCGGTCGAAGGAATGCACCGGCACATCGTCCGTCGTCAGGTTCTCGTCGAGGTGGCGCGCGGAGACGCGAAGGCGACCGTCGGACCCTTTGTACTTCAGAATCGTCGCGCCATGGTCCGTGAGGTCGTGCGACATCGCGCTCTGGTTGGGGACGGTGAACTGCTGCAGCGGCGTGCCGTAGGCATCGAGCTTCTGGATCAGTACGAAGAGGTCCATGTCGTCGGCGTCACGGGCTTCGACGAACAGGTGCGCCTTCGGGTACCCGACGAGCAGTGCTGTCTCGTCGAAGCGGAGCAGGAAGGACGCGGCGTTCGGGTTCCTGTCCACGACGTACGTGACGGTCGAGGCATCGACCGGAATATCGGGAGTCAGGCGCCGCGTATGACCGTCGAGGTAGAGCTTCGTCGACACCGCTTCGGTCGGGGGGAACTCATCCGCCGGCATATCGACCTTGTCCCCACCGGCGAGATCGAGGACGCTGTAACGCACTCGCGGCGTCGATTCCCATCCGTTGTCGATCCCCTTCAGGTAGCGGTCGAAGAAGCGCCGGAGATCGTCGACGTTGTCCTGGTCGTAGTAGTCGGGCCATTCCTGGCCGTTGTGGACGCGCAGCCACTTCTCTTCGGAGGCGATGCGGCGCCAGGCGCGGAAGGTGCCTGCGGTGTGAAGGGTGTTGGAGTAGCTGGCGACGATGTAGGCGGGCACGGTGATCTTGTCGAAAGCGGGGACCTTCTCGCTCCAGAGCTCGTCGAACAGCGGGTGCGCGTCGACTTCGGCGAGGATGTCCTCCTTGAGGTTCTTGCCGAAGAAGCTGCCTTCCTGCAGTTGGCGAGCGAATCCGGTGTCGGGCATGCCGCCGCGCAGGACGAGATCCCGGTAGACGTCGCTGACACCCTCCCAGGGGTTGATGGCGGCGAGATGCGGTGGCTGCTCTGCGGCGGTGAACCACTGAGAGACGGCGAGGTAGGAGGTGCCGGTCATTCCCACCTTGCCGCTGCACCAGTCCTGCTCGGCGAGCCACTCGATGAGGTCGTAGGCGTCGCGTCCGTCCTGACGATCCCAGAGCACGCTGTCGCCCTCGGAGTCGACGACACCGCGGATGTCGGGGTTGCAGACCGCGTATCCCTGCGCGCACCAGTATGCCGGGTCGGGGCCCTCGAACTTCTCGAGCCCGGAGACGATGGAGTTCGAGAGCCCGACGAGCCCGAATACGCCCATCACGCTCATCGACGTCCCCTGTGCCTTGCCGTACGGACTCCACCCGAGGATCACCGGTACCGTTTCCGGTCCGACAGGACGGAAGACATCGACGTAGATGGTGACGCCGTCGCGAAGCCGAATGGCGATGTCCTTCTCGAAGACCACATCCACCGGGAGCGGGCGGAACGGAGGTGCGACCTGGTGCCCGGCTTCGAGCACGCGGACGCCGGGGTCGAACGCGGTGAGGAGTCCGGTTCGGCCTGCGGGGAGCGGGTGGGAGGGCGTGAAGATCTTCTGTTCGGTGGACATGGCGATTCTTTCATCTCGTGGACGTGGCCCAAGATCTCGGGTCGCTGCGAGCGTACGTCTGATCTTCACAAAACTCAACGCGTGTTGAGAAACTGGCGGGCTAGGCGTAGATTGATCGGGTGAGCACTGAGGAGAAGCCGGTCAGCCGACGCCCCGGGCGGCGGCCAGGCCCGGGCAGCACACGTCGCACCGTCCTTGACGCCGCCAGAGCGCGGTTCGCGACCGAGGGTTTCGCCGCGACGACGATCCGTCGTGTGGCGGCAGACGCCGGCGTCGATGCCTCACAGGTGATGCAGTTCTTCCGCTCCAAGGATGAGTTGTTCGCCGCGGTGATGGCGATACCCGCCTCCGCCCTCGACCGCTTCGACACAGCGTTCGAAGGCCCGGACGAGCACCTGGGGGAGCGGGTCGTGCGCGCCTACCTGCAGGCGTGGGAAGGGCCGGGCGAGGAATCCGAACCGCTCATGGCCATGCTCCGCGGGGCCATCGTCAACCAGCATGCCAACGACCAGCTTCGTGATTTCATCCAGTCCCGCTTGCGGGAAGGCACGCACGCAAGCGGCGACCCGGATGCCGCGCTGCGTACGGGCCTCGGATCCGCCATGCTCGTCGGTATCGTCACCGCGCGTCGCATCATCGGTGTGCCCACGCTTGAGCAGGCAGACGTCGATGATCTGGTCCGTGTCGTCGCCCCGGCCCTGCAAGAGGTGCTCGCACCTCGGGCTTCCTGATCCCCGCCACGATCTGCGGCATACTCCGAACAGAAGCGAGAGGACACGGCATGACACAGCCCACGAGCGACGAGACGAGCCGTCGCCGCGGCGGGATGTTCCGCCGTCGTACCGTCAGCGCGTCGATGCCCACAGAGGGGACGACGCGTCGGACACGGTACGTCGAGGATGGCCACCTGGTCCGGGCTCCTCGCGACACCACGGTGGACGGTGCTCAGAAGTTCATCGATGAGGATGGGCGTCGGACCGCGCTCCTGCTGTATCCGACGCCGACGCCGGAGGACGTGGCGGACCTGACGAGTGTGTGGGGCCTGCACCCGCTTCTCGTCGAGGATCTCCTCCATGCCGGGCAGCGTCCGAAGCTGGAACGCTACGGCGACACGCTCTTCCTCGTCGTTCGGTCGGCCTGGTACATCGACGCGAAGGAGGATGTCGACTTCGCCGAGTTCCATGTCCTCGTACGCCCGCAGGCGGTCGCCGTGTTCTGCCAGGACGGACGGTGGATCGACGGTCTCGACGCGGATGATGCCTCCGGCGCCGCCGACCGTGGCGATGGCACCCTTCTCGATGACGAGCAGCTGTTGCACTACGGCCCTGAAGCCATCGTCTATCGCCTCCTCGACGCCGTCGTCGATGGCTACACGCCGGTTCTTCGCGGCCTTGCCATAGACCGCGAGCAGATCGAGCGCCAGGTGTTCAGCGGTGATGCGACCGTCACCGAACGTATCTACCGCCTAAGTCAGGAGGTCATCGACCTGCAGCAGGCGACGTCCGGTCTCGCTGAGGTGCTCGCGGCCTTGCGGAAAGGATTCCGCCGGTACGACATTCCCGAGCCGTTGCAGTCGTACCTGCAGGACGTCGCGGATCACCTCAGTCGCGCCGAGACGCAGATCAGCGAACTCCGTGATTCCCTCTCGCAGATTCTCACCGTCAACGCCACTCTCGTCGCGCAGCGGCAGAACGAGGACATGAAGAAGATCTCCGGCTGGGCCGCGATCCTCTTCGCTCCGACGCTCATCGGCGCGATCTATGGCATGAACTTCGACAACATGCCCGAGCTCCACTGGGCCTTCGGGTATCCGCTTGCCGTGGGGGGCATGGTCGCGTTCGCGCTCGTTCTGTACATCATCTTCAAGCGACAGAAATGGATGTGAAGCGCGGCGTCCCCGCTGAAAGCCTGGCCAAGACGAGAAAAGCCGCCTGAAACCAGGCGGCTTTCTCATACTCGGATGGACTTCGTATGGATCGACGTTCCATTCGCGTACAACGTGTGTGCCCCCGACAGGAGTCGAACCTGCGACCTACGGTACCGGAAACCGGCGCTCTATCCACTGAGCTACGGAGGCGTACCGATCGACAATATCACTCGTCGGGGGTGGTCTCCGACCCACCGGCCACGGTGACGGGCGCGGCGCGCAGTTCGTCCAGCGCCGCAGCGAGCTTCTCGGCCAGATAACGGTGGCCGTCCGTGGAGGGATGCTGGCGTCCCGCGTCCACGTCGATCACGTCGAGGTAGTTCTGCGGGGTGATCCAGTCCTGGGCGATGGGGGAGATGTACCACCAGCCGCGTGCGGCGGCGAGCTCGGAGAGATCCGCGTCGATACGCGCGGTGGCCGCGCCCACGGGGAGCTCGTGCGGCGCCGGACCGAGCACCACGATCGTCGCCTCCGGGTAGGTGGCGGCCATCGCGTCCCACGCGGCGTTGACGGCCTCGCGGTACCCGGCGACACCCTGTGCGCGGTCGTTGATGGACCCCTGGATGATGACGAGATCCGGCGAGAGGGACGTGTCGAGGGCGGCGATCCGCTCGCCGAAGGAGGGGCCGTCGATCCCGGGCTTCAGGTATCCGCTCCCGCGGACTCCGTTCACGACGGTTTCGCCGTCGAGCAGGTCCGCCAACAGGTAGGCGTAGCCGAGGGTCGGGACGGTCGCCGCCGAACCGTAGGTCCAGGAGTCGCCGAACACCAGCACGGTCGGATGCTCCGGCAGGACGAGCGGCGCCGGCGCGATGACCGCCGAGGGGCCGGATGCCGCATCGGCGGGTGCGCTGATCGGAGTCGTGGAGGGCGCCGGGATCCATGGCCGCCACACGCCGAGGACCACTGCCGCGACGGCGATGAGCAGGCCGGCGGCGATACCGGCGGCGCCCACTCGGCGACGGGTGGCGGGCGGCTTCATGGCATGAGAGTAGATCACCGGAGGCCGAACGCAAATTCGGGGAGCCCCGCGCCGTCGGTCGTGCACTCCCTGCCCCGTAAACTGGGGAGGCTATGAACCCCGAAACCCTCGCCGCAGCCATCCTCGCCGTCCTCGCACCGATCGCCGAGGAACGACGTCCCGGCGAGCCGCTGGAGCTCTCCGCATCCGACATCGTGCTCGAGCGCCCCCGCAACCGCGACCACGGCGACTGGTCCTCGAACATCGCCATGCGCATGGCCAAGCCGTTCGGCACGAACCCGCGCGAGCTCGCGCAGCAGATCGTCGACGGCCTCGCCGACGTCGACGGCATCGCCAGCGCTGAGGTCGCGGGCCCCGGGTTCATCAACATCCGTCTCGATGCCGCAGCGGCGGGTGCGCTGGCGAAGGTCATCGTCGATGCCGGTAGCGCTTATGGCACGAACGCGTCGCAGGCGGGAGTGAGCGTGAACGTCGAGTTCGTCTCCGCGAACCCGACCGGTCCGCTGCACATCGCCCATACGCGCTGGGCTGCTCTCGGCGACTCGATCGTGCGTCTGCTCCTCGCGAGCGGTGCGAACGCCGTGCGTGAGTACTACATCAACGACGCCGGTGCGCAGATGGAGCGCTTCGCGAGCTCGGTGCTCGCGGCGGCGAAGGGCGAGCCCACCCCCGAGGGCGGCTACCCGGGCGCGTACATCACGACCCTCGCCGGCCGTGTTCTCGAGGCGCGACCCGACCTGCTGCAGCTGCCGGATGCCGAGCAGTCCGCCGTCGCGATGGAACTCGCGTACGAATTCCAGCTCGCCGAGATCAAGAGCTCGCTGGACCGCTTCAACGTGCCGTTCGACGTCTGGTTCTCGGAGCGCACGCTGCACGCCAAGGATGCGTCCGGCACGAGCCTGATCGACCAGGCCGTCGACCGTCTGCGCGAACAGGGACACGTGTTCGACGACGAGGGCGCCGTGTGGGTGCGCACGACCGACTTCGGTGACGACAAGGATCGTGTCATCCGCCGGTCGAACGGCGAGTACACGTACTTCGCCGCCGACGCCGCCTACTACCTGAACAAGGGCGACCGCGGCTTCCAGAACAAGATCTACCTTCTCGGCGCCGACCACCACGGTTACGTGCACCGCCTCAAGGCCGTCGCCGGAGCGGCAGGAGAGGACGCGGAGAAGAACGTCCAGGTGCTCATCGGCCAGATGGTGTCGATCAACGGTGCGCGCCTCAGCAAGCGTGCGGGAAACATCATCGAGATGGATGATCTGCTCGACTGGCTCGGTAGCGATGCGCTGCGATACTCGCTGGAGCGCTCGCCCGCCGACTCGCCGCTCGACCTCGACCCCGAGCTTCTGCAGAAGCGCACGAACGACAATCCGGTGTTCTACGTGCAGTACGCCCACGCGCGTACCCACAACGTCGCACGCAACGCCGGCCAGTCCGGTGTGGACCGCTCGGAGTTCGCTCCCGAGACGCTCACGCACGAGACCGAGGCGGCGCTGCTCGGTGCGCTGCAGGAGTTCCCGCGCATCGTGGCGTTCGCCGCCGACGTGCGCGAACCGCACCGTGTCGCCCGGTACCTCGAGGAGCTCGCCGGCCTGTACCACCGCTGGTACGACAACTGCCGCGTGATCCCGCTGAGCGAAGACCCGATCGAGAGCGTCCACCGCACCCGGCTGTGGCTCAACGACGCCACAGGTCAGGTGCTGCGCAACGGACTCGAGCTCCTCGGCGTCTCCGCACCAGAGCGGATGTAGTGCGGCTCGGCGTTCTTCTCGGTGCGGCAGGATGGCAGGCATGAGCGACGACAACCACACCCTGCCGTACCCCGACGCCGCCGCGGAGCATCCGACGCTCGTGATCCCCGGTTCCGCCTCCGCTCAGGAGGCGGCCGCGCCGCGCACACGGCCCCGCTGGCCCTGGGTGCTGCTGATCGTGGTCGTCGTGCTCGCAGTGCTCCTGGTCGCTGCGGAACTCATCGCTCGAGCCGTGCTCCCCGGCGTCGTGCGGTCGATCGTCGTGGAACAGCTCGACCTGCCCTCCGACCAGCAGCTCGACGTCGAGACGCAGGGGCTCCTGCTGCCGCAGCTGATCGGCGGCACCCTCGACACGCTGCGTCTGTCGACGGATTCGGTGACGTTGGAGGGCATCACGGGCGCCGTCGATGTGACAGCGACGGACGTCCCGCTGCACGGCGGCGATCTGGGCGGCGCCTCAGGGACCATCCGCATCGATCAAGAGCAGTTCACGTCTCTGCTCGCCGGGACCGATCTGCCCGTCGACTCCGTGGAGTTCGCCGCCCCGAACGCCACGGTGAGCGGGTCGATCAGCGTGCTCGGGGCCGCCGTTCCGCTGTCGCTCACGCTCACGCCCGGCACGGTCGACGGCGACCTCGAGCTGACACCGGTGGCCGCGAGCATCGGCGGACTCGACATCGATCTCGACCGGGTCGCCTCCACTCTCGGCGCCATCGGCGAAGGGCTGACGCAACCGCAACGGGTGTGCATCGCCGATCAGCTGCCCGCAGGCCTCGCCCTCACCGGACTCGAGGTCGTCGACGGTGCGGCCGTGATCGATATCGATGTGGACGGGGCGATCGTCACCGACACCACGCTCCAGGACAAGGGCGTGTGCCCGAGCTGACCCCGAGTCGTCTTCCGGCGGCGCTCTCACCCGGCGTCCCGGGCTACGCGGGGTGAGGGGGCTCGTCGAGCGTCGCCTCGATGTGTCGGGCGAGCCACGAGGGACGCTGCAGGGGGATGCCGTGTCCGCAGTCGTCGACGACGCGCAGATCGCTGTGGGGGAGTGAAGCGTGGAGCAGAGCCGCTGAGCGCTTCATGAGCGACCTCTCCTTCCCCCCGACGAGGATCGACGCCGCTCCGGGATACGACCGCCAGGCTGGCGGTGGTGAGAATCGAAGGTTCTCCTCGACGGAGCGGAGCAGACTCTCCCGTGAGATGCCAACCGACGTACGCACGTAGTCGTCCAGGAGCTCGTCCGGGATGAACAGCTCCCGGGCCTGCATCCGGGCGAACCACTGCTTCTTCGCGAGGCCGGCGGTCGCGCCGAGAAGGGCGAGTGTGGGACGGGTCGCCCACATCGGAGCGGCCTGTGCGCTGACCACGACGACGTTCCGCACCCTCTCTGCGTGCCGAGCTGCGAGCTGCACGGTCAGCTGGGCGCCGAGTGAGAAGCCGACGACCGTGGCGGGTCTCCCGAGGTCGTCCAGCAGGCGGGCGAGGGCCGTGGTCGTGACCGCGTGAGACACATATGCCTCGTCGGTGCTGTGACCATGTCCGGGAAGATCGGGGACGACGATGCGCAGACCCTCGCCGAGGTGCGCGCGCAGCGGCTCCCACATCCACCCGGCGACACCTCCACCGTGCAGGAGCAGCAGGGGATGTCCGTCGCGTGCTCCGAAGCTCTCCACATGCATGGTCAGGTCCTCTCGAAGGTCTCGGCCATGCGGCCGATCGTGTCGATCGCGCGTTCGAGTTGCGCGGAGTCGAACGGTCCGAGCAGTCGTGCCGCCGAGAGGAGGCCGATCGACGCGCTCGAGAGCGCGAGGGCGAGCGCCTCGACGTCCACGTCCGCCACGATCTCGCCGCGCCGTTGCAGGCCGTGCAGCCACTCGACGACGCGTCGCTGCCGATCGCGATACCGGCTGTCCGTGATCTCCGCCACGTGCGCACCGAGGATGCCACGGTCGTCGAGGAACGCCGCCGTCATGAGCGCATCGGCACTCAGCGCGCGTGCGGAGGCGCGATACGCAGAACTCAGGCGGGGTCGGTCGCCCAGTTCGCGGCTCACGCGGTCATTCATGCGCGCCGTCCCGCGCTGCAGGAGTGCATCGAGGATCTCCCGCTTGCCGCTGAATTCCAGATAGACCGCACCCTTGCCGATCCCGGCGCCGTCGGCGATCGACGTCACGCTCACGCTGTCGAAGCCTTGCGCGAGCACCAGTCGTTCGGCCGCGTCGAGGATGCGCTCGCGACGGTCAGGGACGCGGGGTCTGGGCATCGCCGCTCCTTTCCAGGTGTTCCCGCATGGCCGGGATGACGAGGTCGGGGCGGTCGCGCTGAACCCAGTGTCCGGCACCGGGTACGGTCACCAGCGACCCCACCGGAAGCTGCTCGGCGGCGATCCGGATGCGCGCGAGGGGAACGCCGGAGTCACGATCGCCGTGCACGAGGAGCGTGGGCGTCGTGATCGAAGGCAGCTGCTCGACGTACACGGTGCGCAGTCCATTCCAGAGCACCTGATCGCGCTGCCATTCCCCGAACGTCTCCAGGCCGGTGCCGGTGGCGGCCTCGGCGAGCACTGCATCCACGAGTTCAGGCGTGCGCGCTGTCGGGTTCCGCACCAGCTCTCGCAGCCCTCGTTCCATCGCTGAACGGTTGTGCGCGTACGCGCGGGTCATCCGGGCGAGCAGACCCGAACGCAGCAGGAGGAATGTGCCGAAGTGCGTGAGCCGACCGGAGAAGCCGTCGGCCAGACGGGGCATCAGACCGTAGCATCCGAGCAGTATCGCTGATCGCGCGCGGCCGGGTCGATCCAGGAGATGCCCGACCGCCATGCCGCCGCCGAGTGAGAGGCCGGCGACGGCGTAGTCGGCGAGACCGATCCCGTCGACGAGCTCGCCCACGTATCGCACGAGCCGCTCCTGAGTGAGCGGCCGGTCCGGACGTGGGCTCTGCCCGAAGCCCGGATGGTCGGGCGCGATCACGCGATGCCCCGCCTCGGCGAGAGCATGTCCGACCGCACTCCACGAGAGTTCGGCGTTATCGGCACCGCCGCCGTGCAGGAGCAGGACGGGCATACCGGACTCGCATGCCGGTCGCCACTCCAGAGCGGAGACCGTGGCCTGGGGGAGGACGATGCTCGTGCGTCGGGGATCCATGGCATCCTCTCGTTGTGACCAATCTACTAGATCTGGTCACAACGCGGGCGCACGGTCACGAAGTGGTGTCAGGACTCGCGGCCTTCTGCGCCGCTCGCAGTTCGGCCGTGGCGATCTGCACGTCGACCTCCGCGCGCTGCAGTCGTCGCTGCGGAAACGTGGTCGCCGCGAACTTCGCGTGCACGCGATCGGACTTCTCCTCTTCGGCAGTCACGATGTAGGCGCAGGCGAAAAGCATCACCTGTGCGGAGAAGTTCAGCCAGATCAGCAGCGCGAGCAGCGAGGCGAACGAGGCCAGCAGCGGATTGCTAGTGGCGCCACCCACGAAGAGGCCAGACAGCTCCTGCAGTGCCAGGAGTCCCAGCGCGCCCAGCAGCGCACCGGACCAGAGCGATCGAGGCGACGGGCGGACTCCGGACAGCAGGCGGAACACACCGATGATGATCACCGCGTCCAGGGCGAAGACGACCACGAGCGACACCAGGCGCACCGTCCAGGCCGCGACGGGTGAGTCCTCGGGAAGGCCGAGCATTCCGGCGATCCATGTGACGCCGAGCTGGCCGGCGAAGGTGAGGAAGGCCGAGGCGACGAACGCGACACCGATGCCGAGCGCGAGCGCGAGGTTGCGCAGGATCACCCAGATCCAGAGGATGTCGTCCTGCACGGTCCCGGCGAGCACGCGCACGGCCGTGCGCAGTGAGCCGATGGCGCCGAGCGCGGACCCCACGAGGGCGACGAGGGAGATGATCCCGGCGATCGACAGCGAGGCGGGCGCACGCAGATCCTCGGTCTTGATCACGCCATCCTCGCCGATGAGCCCCGGTACCGCCGCCTGCACGGAGTCGATGATCGCCTGCCAGGCCACGGGATTCCCGGCGAGCCACAGCGCCGCGATGGAGAAGCCCAGCAGCACGCCGGCGAACACGCTGAAGAGCGCCCGGTACGTGACGCTGTCGGCGAGCATCGGTCCGCGACGCTCGGTGTAGAGCAACGCGGCGCGCACCGGTCGGCGCGCGAGAGCCCAGGCGATCACCGGCCCGGTGATGCGCGCGATGAGTCCCGGCTCTGCGGGGGAGTCTGATCTCGTTTCGCTGTTCGTCACGCCCCCACACTATGAGGCGACGCCGGTCGCCCGCAGGGGCTTGACGCCGCGCGTCACCCTGACCAAGGGCGACCGGGCGGTGCCCTAGAATCGGGTCAGCCTCGATGTGCGTGCCCCGCCCGAGATCCTTCCCACGATTGGTGATCAGTGCTTCTCCCTGCCGATTCGCTCGCTCCGGAATGGCTCGCCGTCCCCGAAGACGCGAACGACCTCGCCGACGGCGTCTGGCCCGCCTCCGCGGTGCGCGATCCCGACGGCGTTCTCGACATCGCGGGCGTCAGCGCCACCACGCTCGCCCGCACCTACGGCACCCCGCTGCTGGTGCTCGACGAAGACGAGGTGCGGGGGCGTGCACGGCGGTTCCGGCTCGCCTTCGACCAGGCGGCGGCCGAGAACGGCACCACGGCTCAGGTCTATTACGCGGGCAAGGCATTCCTCTGCACGACGGTCGCGCGGTGGGTGGTCGACGAGGGACTTCGCGTCGACGTGTGCACCGGGGGAGAGCTGGCGGTGGCTCTCGCGGCCGGCGTCGTGCCGGCATCCATCGGCTTCCACGGCAACAACAAGTCGGTCGCCGAGCTGGAGAGAGCCGTCGAGGTCGGCGTCGGCACGATCATCGTCGACAGCGCCGTCGAGATCGAGCGCCTCGCGGCGATCACCGCTCGCACCGGAGCCACGCAGCGTGTGCTGGTGCGCGTGATCAGCGGGGTCCATGCCGAGACCCATGATTTCCTCGCGACCGCTCACGAGGACCAGAAGTTCGGCTTCCCGCTCCCGGATGCGGAGAAGGCCGTCGCGCGCATCCGTGAGATCCCCGGCCTGGTCTTCGCCGGTCTGCACTGCCACATCGGATCGCAGATCTTCGGCGTCGCCGGGTTCCGCGAATCGGCGTCCCGCGTGCTCGACCTGCATGCGGCGCTGCTCGAGAGCGGCCCCGTGCCGCAGCTCAACCTCGGCGGCGGCTTCGGCATCGCCTACACGCGAGTCGACGACCCGACGCCCATCGAGGAACTCGCAGGCGCGATCATCACCGCCGTCGCCGAGGACTGCGCGGCTCGGGGCATCCCCGTCCCCGCGCTCTCGTTCGAGCCGGGCCGTGCCATCGTCGGCACGGCGGGCGTCACGATCTACGAGGTCGGCACGACCAAGGACGTCACGATCGATTCCGGAGCCGTGCGCCGCTACATCAGCGTCGACGGCGGCATGAGCGACAACGCGCGTCCCGCTCTGTACGGGGCCCAGTACTCCGCACGGCTCGCCTCCCGCGTGGGCGAGGGCGGGCCCCGCCTCAGCCGCGTGGTCGGCAAGCACTGCGAGTCCGGCGACATCGTCGTCGACCACGAGTACCTGCCCGACGACCTCGTGCCGGGCGATCTGCTCGCGGTTCCGGCGACCGGCGCGTACTGCGTCTCGCTCGCGAGCAACTACAACCATGTGCCGCGTCCGCCGGTCGTCGCCGTGCGCGATGGACGTTCTACGGTCATCGTCCGCGGCGAGACCATCGACGACGTGCTGGCCCGCGACGCGGGCATCGACGGGGCGAGCGCCCCCGAGGGAGACCAATGACCCACCTCCGAAGGAGTAACCATGACTGACTACCGACGACTTCGCGTGGCGCTGCTGGGTGCCGGAGCGGTCGGCTCTCAGGTGGCGGCACTCCTGCTGCGACACGGCGACGAGCTCGCCGACCGTGCCGGCGCCGAACTGCAGCTCGCCGGCATCGCCGTGCGCGACATCGACGCTCCCCGTGACGTCGACCTGCCCAAAGAGCTCTTCACCACCGACGCCGAGTCGCTGATCCTGGGTGCCGACATCGTGATCGAGCTCATCGGCGGAATCGAGCCGGCCCGCACGAGCATCCTGCAGGCGATCGGATCCGGAGCCGACGTCGTGACAGCCAACAAGGCGCTGCTGGCGACGCACGGGCCCGAACTCTTCGAGGCGGCCGACCGCGTGGGCGCCTCCGTGTACTACGAGGCCGCGGCCGCGGGAGCGATCCCGATCATCCGTCCGCTCCGCGACTCGCTCGCCGGCGACCGTGTGGTGCGCATCATGGGCATCGTGAACGGCACCACCAACTACATCCTCGACAGGATGGACACCGAGGGCGCCGACTTCGCCGACGTGCTCGCCGATGCGCAGCGCCTGGGCTACGCGGAGGCCGATCCCACGGCCGACGTCGAGGGGTACGACGCCGCGCAGAAGGCCGCCATCCTCGCGAGTCTCGCGTTCCACACCGCGGTCCCGCTCGACGCCGTCTACCGCGAGGGCATCACCTCGATCACGGCCTCCATGATCGAAGAGGCTCGCGCCGCCGGCTTCGTGATCAAGCTGCTCGCCGTCTGCGAGCGCATCGAGGCGAACGGCGCCGAGTCCATCTCGGTGCGGGTCTACCCGGCCCTGGTGCCCACCTCGCATCCGCTCGCCTCCGTGCACGGCGCGAACAACGCGGTGTTCGTCGAGGCCGAGGCCGCCGGCTCGCTGATGTTCTACGGTGCAGGTGCCGGCGGTGTGCAGACCGCCTCCGCGGTGCTCGGCGACGTCGTCTCGGCCGCCCGTCGCCACATCGCCGGCGGGGTCGGGGTGGGGGAGTCCACTCGCGCCAACCTTCCCGTCGTGCCGATCGGCCACGTCACCACCCGTTACCAGATCACGCTCGAGGTCGCGGATGCGCCCGGCGTGCTGGCCACCGTCGCGAGCATCCTCAGCGACGGCGACGTCTCGGTGGCGACGGTCGTGCAGACCGTCGAGGGGGAGGACGAACCGACCGCCCGTCTGATCATCGGCACGCATCGCGCGACCGAGCAGGCACTCAGCGCCACCGTCGACGCTCTCGCCGACAGCGAGGTCGTGGCCCGCGTGGTCTCGGTGCTCCGGGTGGAAGGCGAGTGACGATGGCGGCAGCCCTCGCGCCGGCCGCAGGCGACGCGGTGCCGGCGCGCACCGTCGAGGTGCGGGTTCCCGCGACGAGCGCCAACCTCGGCCCCGGCTTCGACACGCTGGGCCTGGCGCTCAGCATCTACGACACCCTCGAGGTGACGGCCCTGCCTCCGGGGCAGTTGGAGATCGAGGTGACGGGATCCGGCGCGACCGAGATCCCCCGCGACGAGTCGAACCTGATCGTCCGCACCATCGCGTACGTCTTCGCCGACGCTGGCCGCCCGGTACCCGGGCTGCGGATCGTCGCCGAGAACGGCGTGCCGCACGGTCGCGGCCTCGGGTCCTCCGGAGCCGCCGTCGCCGCGGGAGTCCTCGCCGCGAAGGGGCTGCTCGCGGGCGACGTCGAGATCGGCGACACCGACCTCCTCCGCCTCGCGACCGAGCTGGAGGGCCACCCCGACAACGTGGCTCCGGCGCTGTTCGGCGGGCTGACGATCGCGTGGATGTCCGAGCGCGGACCACAGCACAAGAAGCTGCTCGTGCATCGCGGCGTGTCGCCTCTCGTGCTCGTCCCCGCGTACACGATGTCGACGTCGCAGGCGCGATCGCTGCAGCCCCCGCAGGTGTCCACCGCCGATGCCGTGTTCAACGTCTCGCGCTCGGCGTTGCTGATCGCCGCTTTGATGCAGAGCCCCGAACTCCTCCTGGACGCGACCGCCGACCGCCTGCACCAGGACTACCGGGCCGGAGCCATGCCCGAGACGCAGCGTCTCGTGCAGGCACTGCGGGCCGCAGGCTTCGCGGCCGTCGTCTCCGGAGCCGGCCCGAGCGTCCTCGTGCTTGCCGACGGTCCCGGCAGCCGCCAGGATGCGGTCGAGCTGGCCGATCGAGTCACCGACACCCCGTGGGAGGCGCTCCTGCTCGCAGTCGACGTCCGTGGTGGTACAGTGGGGACTCGAGCGGAGGGCTCCACGTAACTGCGTGAATCTGGCCCCATTGCATCTCTTGCAAGACCCGCACGCAAACCCCTGTGGCAGAGCTCATTCCAGAGCCGCCTGCCGAGGCTGGCTGGCGCCGAGCGTCAGCCCGTGCGATCGCGCGCAGCACCCGTTGTGTGCGTTCAACGCTCATTCCCCATGACATATAAGGGAGTACTCGTGGAGAACCTCTCCGAGACCCAGAACGATCAGTCGGCGCCCACCGCCGAGGCACCCGCGGCATCCGCGGAGTCGACGACCGAGTCCGCGCCTGCCCGCAAGCGCGCGCCGCGTCGTGCGAGCACCGCGACGGCTGCGGCCAAGGCCGAGAAGGCCGAGGCGGCGAAGGCCGAGAAGGCGGCGAAGACGGATGCCGCGCCGGAAGCGGCTGCAGCCGATTCCGCATCCGCCGGCGCAGATGCCGCCGAAGCCGCGCCGAAGGCGAAGCGCCCGAGCCGCAGCCGTGCGAAGAAGGCGGATGCCGAGGCTCCTGCCGCGGATACCGCTGCCGCCGAAGCGCCTGCTGCCGATGCCGCAGCTACTGCCACGGCCGAGGCTCCGGCCGAGCCCGCACCCAAGACGACCGGGCGCGGACGCCGCGGAGCACAGAAGCCCGCTGCCGACGCCGAGGCGCCCGCTGCCGAGCCGACGGCGGAAACCGGTTCCGACGCCGCGCCTGCGGAGAACTCGCAGAACGGCGACTCGGACTCGTCCGACGGTGGCGAGGAGCAGGGTGGCCGCGGTCGCAACCGCAACCGCAGCCGCAACCGCGGACGTGGCCAGAACGGCGCGGCGCAGGAGCAGCAGGCACAGCCCGCTGCCGATGACGACCAGGCCGGTGGCAACAACCGCAACCGTCAGCGCAACAAGCGCCGCAGCGGTGTGCCGACCGACGAGTTCGACACCGAGATCGGCGAGGACGACGTCCTGATCCCGATCGCCGGCATCCTCGACGTGCTCGACAATTACGCGTTCGTCCGTACGACCGGATACCTCGCCGGTCCGAGCGACGTGTACGTGTCGCTCGGTCAGGTGAAGAAGTACAACCTGCGCAAGGGCGACGCGGTCGTCGGTTCGATCAAGCAGCCGCGTGAGGGCGAGCAGCAGGGGCGCCAGAAGTACAACGCCCTCGTCAAGGTCGACTCGATCAACGGCCTCTCGATCGACGACGCGGCCACCCGCGTGGAGTTCGGCAAGCTCACCCCGCTGTACCCGCAGGAGCGCCTGCGCATGGAGACGGCTCCGGAGAAGCTGACCCAGCGCATCATCGACCTGGTCGCCCCGGTCGGCAAGGGCCAGCGTGGCCTGATCGTCGCGCCGCCCAAGGCCGGAAAGACCATCGTCCTGCAGCAGATCGCGAACGCGATCGCGCAGAACAACCCTGAGGTCCACCTCATGGTCGTGCTCGTCGACGAGCGCCCCGAAGAGGTCACCGACATGGAGCGCTCGGTCAAGGGCGAGGTCATCGCCTCGACGTTCGACCGTCCGGCCGAAGACCACACGACCGTCGCCGAACTCGCGATCGAACGCGCGAAGCGCCTGGTCGAGCTCGGCCGCGACGTCGTGGTGCTGCTCGACTCGATCACCCGCCTCGGCCGGGCCTATAACCTGGCGGCCCCGGCATCGGGTCGTGTGCTCAGCGGTGGTGTCGACGCGTCGGCGCTGTACCCGCCCAAGCGCTTCTTCGGCGCTGCGCGCAACATCGAGAACGGCGGATCCCTCACGATCCTCGCCACGGCGCTGGTCGAGACCGGCTCCAAGATGGACGAGGTCATCTTCGAGGAGTTCAAGGGCACCGGCAACAGCGAGCTGCGTCTGTCCCGCCAGCTGGCCGACAAGCGCATCTTCCCGGCGGTCGACGTGAACGCGTCGAGCACTCGTCGCGAGGAGATGCTGCTCTCGGCCGACGAGGTCAAGATCACCTGGAAGCTGCGTCGCGCCCTCGCCGGCCTCGACCAGCAGCAGGCCCTCGAGGTCGTGCTCGGCAAGCTCAAGGAGACCAACTCGAACGTCGAGTTCCTCGTGCAGATGCAGAAGTCGATCCCGACGCTCCCCTCGGGTGCGCACGGGCACGACAACAACATCCGCTGAGCGGCTGAGCCGTGTTCGAGTCCGTCCAGACTCTGATCGATGAGCATCGCCGGGTGCAGGAGGAGCTCTCCGACCCGGCGGTGCACGCCGACGCCGCCCGGGCCAAGCGCGTCAATCGCCGCTACGCCGAGCTGTCGCGCATCGTCGCCGCGTACGAGGCCTGGGTCGCTGCCACCGACGATCTGGAGACCGCTCGCGAGTTCGCCCGCGAGGACGAGTCCATCGCCGCGGAGATCCCGGCGATGGAGGAGGAGCTTCAGCTCTCGCAGGAGCGCCTCCGACGTCTGCTGATCCCGCGCGACCCGGACGACGCCCGTGACGTGATCATGGAGATCAAGGCGGGGGAGGGCGGCGCGGAATCCGCGCTGTTCGCCGCCGACCTGCTGCGCATGTACATCCAGTACGCGGCCTCCAAGGGCTGGAAGACGGAGCTGCTCGAGCGCAACGAATCCGACCTCGGCGGCTATAAGGACGTCCAGGTCGCAATCAAGGGCTCGTCCTCCGATCCCGCACAGGGCGTCTGGGCGCACCTGAAGTACGAGGGCGGAGTTCATCGGGTGCAGCGTGTGCCGGCGACCGAATCGCAGGGGCGCATCCACACCTCCACCACCGGTGTGCTCGTGTTCCCCGAGGTCGATGAGCCGGAGGAGATCCACATCGACCAGAACGACCTGAAGATCGACGTCTTCCGGTCGTCCGGCCCCGGCGGCCAGTCCGTGAACACGACGGACTCCGCCGTGCGCATCACGCACGTGCCGACCGGCATCGTCGTCTCGATGCAGAACGAGAAGTCCCAGCTGCAGAACCGCGAGGCCGGCATGCGTGTGCTGCGCGCCCGGCTGCTCGCGCGACAGCAGGAGGAACTCGACGCCGCGGCTTCCGACGCCCGCCGATCGCAGATCCGGGGCATGGACCGCTCGGAGCGCATCCGCACCTACAACTTCCCCGAGAACCGCATCGCGGATCATCGCACCGGGTTCAAGGCGTACAACCTCGATCAGGTGATGGACGGTGCTCTCGATCCGCTGATCGAGAGCGCCATCACCGCCGATGAGGAAGCCCGGCTCGCCGCGGTCGGCTCCGAGTCCTGAGCGAGGGGCACGCGCCCCGAGTCAGGTCCGTGCGATGTACCGATGCTCGGGACGTCCTGTCGTGCCGTAGTTGAGTCGCACCTCGACGACGGTCCTGGCGGCCAGCGCCGCCAGATGCCGTTGTGCGGTCGCGCGGGAGATCCCGACGCGTTCGCCGATCTCGGCGGCTGAGGCTTCGCCGTCGCCGAGTGCCGCGAGCACGAGCTGCTCCGTCGCCGAGCGCGAGATCGACACCGGCTCACCTGCACCGTGCAGGATCGCCGCGGCGCGATCGATGTCTTCCTGGCGCAGCGCACGGTCACCGCTGAGGAGGTTCCGATAGCGGATGTAGCGGTCGAGGAGGCTCGACAGCGCTCGTCGCTCGAACGGCTTCACGAGGTAGCCCACCGCCCCCGACCGGAGCGCCCTGCGCACGGTGGAGGCGTCGTCGGCCGCGGAGATGAGGATGGCGTCGACCCCGGACTCCCGTACGAGCGCGATGCCGTCGCCGTCCGGGAGGAAGACGTCGGCGATGAGGAGGTCAGGGCGCGATGAGCGGATGCTGTCGCGTGCCTCTGCGAGGGAGCGGACGGTCTCGGTGACGGTGCAGCCGGGGTGCTCCTCGACGATGCCCTGATGCAGCTGGGCCACTCGGAAGTCGTCGTCGAGGATGAGCACGCGCAGAGGCTCGGTCATGTGTTCTCCTTCTCATCGTGGCGGGCTCTGTCGACGGCACCGCCGATGCGTGCGGCGAACACCGCGCCGCTGTCGGGCCCGCCCGGATCGATCACCCAGAGGTCTCCACCGCTCCGACGGGCGATCTCCGTCGAGAGGGGCAGCCCGATCCCGTGCCCGTGCACGTCTCCGGCGGCATCCTGCTCCCGCGACCGCGGCGTCGACGGGTCGCTGCCCCCGAGGCCGGACCCCGAATCGGAGACGGTGAACACGAGGGCGTCGCCGTCGTCCAGCACGGCGACCTCGACCCAGCGTGGTCTCCGCTCGCCTGCGACGGCGGCGGCGACGGCGTTGTCGATGAGGTTGCCGAGCACGGCGGCGACGTCTTCCGCCTCGCGGACGGTCCCGAGCAGCTGGGTGTCGTCCGCGATCCGAAGGGCCACCCCGCGCTCCCCGGCCTCGACGCCCTTGGCGCCGAGGAACGAGTGCAGGAAGGGATCACCGAGGAGGTCCAATCCGACGACGGGGAACACCACCGGCCCCCGCTCCACGAGTTCGCCGAGGAACGTGCGCGCCTCTCGCACCCGATCGGCGTCGATGAGCCCGGCCGCCACATGCATGCGGTTGGCGAACTCGTGCCGCTGTACGCGCAACGCCGCCGTCATCGTCCTGACGGTCTCCAGCCGCTCGGTCAGGGCGACCAGATCCGTGCGATCACGCACGATCAGCACGTCGCCGAGCGCGTGGCCGTCGCGCACCACGGGGCGAGAGTCGAGGTAGAGCATCCGGTCGCCGACGATGGCACGGGAACGGGGGCGTGCGCCTGTCGCCGCCTCGAGGACGGCTGTGGTCAGGCCGAGTTCCTCGATGGGCCTTCCGATGGGATCGTCGAGCCCCAGCAGGCGATCGGCGGCGGCATTGCTCACGCGCACCACTCCTCGGGGGTCGACGGCGACGACGCCGTCGACCACGCCGTCCAGCACCGCCGTCTGGTTCTGGACGAATGCCACGAGTTCTTCCGGCTGGACTCCGAAGGTCAGACGCTCCCAGCGCCGGCGGAGCAGCAGGAATGCGAGGCCGGCCAGGGCGAGCGCGCCCGCCGCCGTGACTCCGATCACCGTCAGCAGGGGAGGGAGATCATCGAACACCCCGGCACGCTCGAACCCCACGCTGACCTCGCCCACCGGCGTGCCGGCGTCGTCGCGGACGGGGACTTTCGCCCGTGCGGATTCGCCGAGTGTGCCCGTCTGCCAGTCGACCACCTCCGCGCCGGCGAGCACCTCCTCGTAGGGAGTGCTGACCACTTCTCCTATGCGCGAGGGAGTGGGGTGCGCGAGTCGGATGCCGTTGTCATCGGTGAGCACGACGAACAGCGCTCCGGTGCGGCTCGTCACGTCGGAGGCGATGCGCTGCAGGTCGCCGTCGCGCAGCTCCGCCGCGTCGGGAGTGCCCTCCGAGAGGGAGATGCGCGTGACCTCTGCACGCACCTGCGGGTCCTCGGCGAGGGTGCGGGCGATGCCCATCGCGGTCGACTCGGCCTCTGCGCGCAACTGCTGCACGGTGAGCAGCAGATACACGCCCGTGCAGAGGGCGACGACGAGGGTCACCGTGGCGAGCTGGAGCAGCAGGGCGCGCGTGGCGAACCGCGGTCTGGTCGACATCGTCCTCGGCACCGTGCTTCTCCTACGCTCATACCGCGCAATATGCGCAGAACCCACGCTACGCGCACAACGTCAGGGAATGCGGGATACCGCACCCGGACGTCGTCGATTGCCTAGTCTCGACGGGATCCGTCGCCGATGACGGAGCCACGACGAAGGAGTCAACGCATGCCAGACGCACTCACCGGCCTGTTCGCGGCCGCCGAAGAGGCGCCGACCTACGACGTGGCGTTCGTACCGCCCGAGTGGGTGCTGGTGCTCCTCGGATTCACCATGGTGCTCGCGTTCATGACGCTCATCATGACCAAGCGCCTCACACCCATGGTGGCCCTGATCCTCGTACCGACCGCGTTCGGACTCTTCGCGGGAGCGGGCCTCGGCCTCGGCGACATGATCCTCGACGCGATCGGCGCGATGGCCCCGACCGCGGCGCTGCTCATGTTCGCGATCATGTTCTTCGGCATCATGATCGACGTGGGGCTCTTCGATCCCCTCATCCGGCTGATCACCCGCCTGCTCGGAGACGATCCCGCCAAGGTGGTGCTCGGCACCGCGATCCTCGCCGGTGCGGTGTCCCTCGACGGCGACGGCTCGACGACCTTCATCATCACGACCTCGGCGATGCTGCCGATATACCTCCGACTGGGGATGAGCCCGGTCGTGCTGACGTGCGTCGCCGGACTCATGAACGGCACCCTGAACATCGTGCCGTGGGGAGGGCCCACGGTCCGGGCGGCGACCGCTCTGGGACTGCAGCCGACCGACATCTTCGTCCCGATGCTTCCCGCGCTGGGCGCCGGGATCGTCGTGACGCTCGGCTTCGCGTGGATCCTGGGGCTGCAGGAACGCCGTCGACTCGGACGGCTGGACTCCGAGGGGCTGCTGGTCGGGGCCGACGGGGGATCGCTCTCGACGGTGCCGAAGATCTTCCGCGGAGCCGAGCCGAAGCCGGGTGCACGTGCGTCGCTGCGCACCGGGAACCTGGTGGTCGTCGCCGGTGGACACGCCCCTGTCTCGGCCGCGAACGTCGATCCCGCCGATACGGCCATGGCCGACACGATGCTGGATCCTGCACGCCCCACCCTCCGGCCGAAGCTCATCTGGTTCAACCTGGTGCTCACCGTCGCGGTGATGGTGCTGCTGGTGCTCGACATCCTGCCGCTGCCGTACGTGTTCATGGTGGGTGCCGGGCTGGCCCTCGTCATCAACTTCCGCGGCATCAAGGAACAGGCGTCGGAGATCGTGGCGCACGCTCCGAGCATCGTGGGGGTCGTCTCCATGGTCATCGCGGCCGGGGTCCTGGTCGGCGTGCTCACCGGCACCGGGATGGTCGATGCGATGGCCACCTGGATCACGAACGTGCTGCCGCCGGCCCTCGGACCGTTCCTGGCGCCGATCACCGGCGTCCTCTCGATCCCGTTCACGTTCTTCATGTCGAACGATGCGTTCTACTTCGGCATCCTCCCGGTGCTCGCCCAGAGCGCGGCGAACTTCGGCATCGATCCTGTCGAGATGGCGAGGGCGTCCATCACGGGGCAGCCCGTGCACCTGCAGAGCCCGCTCGTGCCGGCGATCCTGCTGCTCGTGTCGCTCGCGAGCGTCAACCTCGGCGATCACCACCGCAAGGTGCTGTGGCGTGCGACGATCGTCTCGCTGGTCATGCTCGGTGTCGGCATCCTGACCGGCGCCGTCCCGTTCTTCGTGGCGCAGTGACGACCCGCCGACGGGGAGCGCGGATGCCGCGTTCCCCGTCGGCCGGCGTGCGGAGCGCTATGCTCGGCGCGTGATCACATTCCTCTTCCGCGGCCTGCTCTACGTGGTGTCGGCCGGTCTCGGCCTGATCGCCGCCGACCTCCTGCTCGACGGCTTCGAGATCGACTGGGACAAGTGGTGGGGCTTCGTCATCTGCATCCTGATCTTCGCGATCCTGCAGAGCGTGCTCGCGCCGTGGGTCGCCAAGGTCGCCAATCGCTACGCGCCGGTGCTGATGGGAGGCATCGGGATCTTCTCGACGCTGATCTCCCTCATCGTGGTCGTCCTGCTCCCCATCGGCGGGCTCCGCATCACGGACCTCACCGGATGGCTGCTCGGTTCGGTCATCGTGTGGCTGATCACCGCGGTGGGCAGCGTGGTGCTCCCTCTCATCTTCCTGCGCAAGAAGGTCGCGTCCGTGAAGTCCGCACGCCGCTGACGGGCCCACGCGGCAGCGGGTTCAGATCGCGTAGTGGTCGGGAGCGGTGAGGAGGGCCCTGGTGTCTTCTCCGAGCGTGCGGTGGCGCGGCTTCGCCGGCACCCCGACGAGCACGCTGTCGGCCGGGGCATCGCGGGTGACGACGGCGTTGGCACCGACCACGGATCCCGCGCCGATCGTGACGGGCCCCAGGATCTTGGCACCGGCGCCCACGGCGACGCCGTCTCCGAGCGTGGGGTGACGCTTGCCCGACGTCCGCGTGCGTCCGCCGAGCGTGACGCCGTGGTAGAGCATCACGTCATCGCCCACCACGGCGGTCTCCCCGATCACGACGCCCATTCCGTGATCGATGAAGAACCGCCGGCCGATCCTCGCACCGGGGTGGATCTCGATCCCCGTGAGCCAGCGCGAGATCTGCGAACCGGCGCGCGCGAGCAGGCGCAGCCGTCGCCGCCAGAGCGCGTGCGAGACGCGGTGCGCCCAGATGGCATGCAGGCCGGGGTACAGCAGAGCGACTTCGACGGCGCTGCGCGCGGCTGGATCGCGGAGGCGCGCTGCTGCGATGTCCTCGCGCATCCGACCGAAAATGCCCATCGACAGCCTCAGTCTTCGCGGAGGTCCTCGAACAGCGCGGTGGAGAGATAGCGCTCACCGGTGTCCGGGATCACGACGACGATCGTCTTGCCGGCGTTCTCCGGACGGGCGGCGACCTTGAGCGCCGCGGCGACGGCAGCACCCGACGACATGCCGACGAGGAGACCCTCCTTGGCCGCGAGCTCACGCGCGACGCGGATGGACTCGTCGAACTCCGCCGTGAGGATCTCGTCGAGCACGTCGCGGTCGAGCACGTCGGGGACGAAGTTCGGGCCGATCCCCTGGATCTTGTGGGGGCCGGGGCGTCCCTCGGTCAGCACGGGGGAGTCCTTGGGCTCGACGGCGATCACCTGGACGCCGGGCTTGGCGGCCTTGAGCGCCTGGCCGGTTCCGGTGACGGTCCCACCGGTACCGACGCCCGCGACGAGGATGTCGACGGCGCCGTCGGTGTCGCGCAGGATCTCCTGCGCCGTGGTCTCGCGGTGGATCTGGGGGTTCGCGGCGTTCTCGAACTGCCGGATCCAGATCGCGCCGGGGGTCTCGGCGACGATGCGCTTGGTCTCCTCGATCGCACCGCTCATGCCCTTGGTGGGATCGGTGAGCACGATCTCCGCGCCGAACGCCTTGAGCAGGACCCGGCGCTCCTTCGACATGGAGGCAGGCATCGTGAGGATCACCCGGTAGCCGCGCGCGGCACCCACCATCGCGAGGGCGATGCCGGTGTTGCCGCTGGTCGACTCGACGATCGTGCCGCCCGGCTTCAGCTCGCCCGATGCCTCGGCGGCGTTGATCATGGCGATGCCGATCCGATCCTTCACGCTCGACGCGGGGTTGTAGTACTCGAGCTTGGCGAGGACGGTGGCGCCCAGTCCCTCGGTCACCCTGTTCAGCCGGACGAGCGGGGTGTTGCCGAAAGCGGTCGTGATGTCGGAGTGGATACCGGGCATGGTGAGCCTTCCTGTGCGGGGGTCGCTGCCGCACCAGCCTAGGGGAGCGTCCCTATGGGCGAGGCTTTGTGACGTCAGCGCGCGCTCTACGCTGGAAGACATGTCCGACACCTCCCTCGCCGCCGTGGTCCGCACGGCTGCCCAGCGTCTCGCCGACGTCGGGGTCCCCGATCCGCTGGTCGACGCCGAGCTCCTCGCCGGTCACGTGCTCGGCCGTCGGCGCGGCGAGGTGCAGGCGGCGATCGTTCGCGGAGACGACGTCGACGACGAGACGGCAGCGGCTCTCGACGTCCTCATCACGCGTCGGGCTGCCCGTGAGCCGCTGCAGCACATCACCGGTACCGCGCCGTTCCGCCACCTCGAGCTCGCCGTCGGTCCCGGCGTCTTCGTGCCGCGTCCGGAGACCGAGACCGTCGTCCAGTACGCCATCGACGCCCTGCTGAACTCGGCCGAGACCGCCCCGATCGGGATCGATCTCGGAACCGGGAGTGGCGCGATCGCCCTCGCGATGGCCACCGAGGTGCCGCACGCCCGCATCTTCGCGGCCGAGCTCTCCGCGGATGCCCACGCCTGGGCGCGTCGAAACGTCGCAGGGATCGACAACCTGACACTCGTCCTGTCCGACCTGGGCGAGGCGTTCCCGGAACTCGAGGGCACGGCGTCCGTGGTCATCTCGAATCCGCCGTACGTGCCCGACGCCGCGATCCCGCGCGATCCGGAGGTGCGACTCTTCGATCCGGCGATGGCGTTGTACGGGGGAGAGGACGGGCTCGACATCGTGCGCGTACTCAGCTCGCGGGCGCTGCGATTGCTTCGTCCCGGGGGCCTGCTGGTCATCGAGCACGGCGAACTGCAGGGCGAATCGATCAGGGAGATCCTCACCCTCGACGGCTGGCGCGCGGCGGCGACACATCGCGATCTGACACTGCGCGATCGCACCACCACCGCACTCCGACCCTGATCAGCAACCTCGGAGCGTGCTCACCGGCCGCGCCGCATAGAATCGAGTCGTCATGTCAACCATCTTCGACTGCAGCGACGAGTCGCAGCTCCTCGCCGGCATGCGCCATGCGCGCCAGGCGATCGGCCGTGGCGACCTCATCGTCATCCCCACAGACACGGTGTACGGCGTCGGCGCCGATGCCTTCTCGCCGGCCGCCGTCCAGCGACTCCTCGACGCGAAGGGGCGGGGCCGCGACCAGCCGCCGCCCGTGCTGATCGGCACGAAGGAGACACTCGCCGCCCTCGCCGAATCGGTCCCCGAACCGGTGGAGCGGCTGGTCGAGGCGTTCTGGCCCGGTGGCCTCACGATCGTGCTGCCCGCGCAGCCGTCGCTGGTCTGGGACCTCGGTGAGACGCTCGGCACCGTCGCCGTCCGCATGCCGGAGGGGCGGGTCGCACTCGAACTGCTCGCGGAGACCGGTCCACTGGCCGTCTCCAGCGCGAACCTGACGGGAGAGGCCGCCGCCATCTCCGCGTACGACGCCGAGAAGATGCTGGGTGACAGCGTCGCGGTCTACCTGGCGGACGGACTGAGCAAGAACGGCATCGCGTCGACCATCGTCGATGCGACCTCGTTGGTCCGCCGCGGTGCGGACTCCGAGACGGGAGGCGTGCGCATCCTCCGCGACGGCGCCGTGACACGGGCGCAGCTGCAGGAGGTGCTCGGAGATCTCCTCGAGCCCGAGGACGATGCCGAGCACGAGCATCACCACCAGCATGCGCCGGACCAGGACGGGGATTCGTGAAGCAGTATCTCTTCACGATCATCCTCACCGCCGCGATCACGTTCGTACTGACCTGGGCGGTGTGGAAGCTGAGCCTCCGGTTCAAGCTGTACCCCGCCATCCGCGACCGTGACGTGCACACCACGCCCAAGCCCCGTCTGGGCGGCGTCGCGATCTTCCTCGCCATCGCCGCGGCGTTCGGGTTCTCCGCGATCAATCCCTTCTTCCAGAGCATCTGGATCCCCCCGCAGACCATGTGGTCGATCCTCGGCGCCTCGCTGCTGATCGCGATCATCGGGGTCGTCGACGACCTGTGGGACATCGACTGGATGATCAAGCTGGGCGCGCAGTTCCTGGCGGCGGGCGTCATCACCGTCGGTGGCGGCCTGCAGATCCTCTCGTTGCCGTTCGGTGACCTCATCGTGGTATCGAGCTGGCTGAGCATCACCATCACGATGTTCGCGATCGTCATCGTGATGAACGCGGTGAACTTCATCGACGGGCTCGACGGGCTCGTCGCGGGCGTGTGCCTGATCTCGAACGGTGTGTTCTTCGCCTATTCCTACATCTTCACGCGCGACTCGGGCGCGTCCAGCTACTTCAACCTCTCGACCTTCATCGCGGCGGTGCTCATCGGCGCCTGCCTCGGCTTCCTGCCGTTGAACTGGAGTCCGGCGAAGATCTTCATGGGCGATTCCGGGGCGCTGGTGATCGGCCTGCTGATGGCCACATCGGCGATCGCGATCACCGGGCAGATGGACCCGTCCGCCCTCGACCCCGAGCGTCTCGGGCGTTCCCAGCTGGTCGGCGCGTTCCTGCCCATCCTGCTGCCACTGCTGGTCGTGCTGCTCCCGCTGCTCGACTTCGGGCTCGCCGTGCTCCGCCGGATGAGCGCCGGTCGCTCGCCGTTCTCGCCCGACCGGAAGCACCTGCATCACCGCATGCTCGATCTCGGTCACCGCGACCGCGACGCCGTGCTCATCTTCTACGCCTGGACGGCCGTCGTCTCGCTCGCCGTCCTCCTGATGTACGTCGGTGCCCGGGAGGACTGGCCCGGCCAGTATCTGCCGGGCGTCGGCTTCGGCATCGTGGGCATCGCCGCCTGCCTCGTCGTCACGCTGAGTCCCACCCGCCGCAGGAAGAGCGCAGCGGGCGCCGAACCCGAACCGACACCCGTGGAGTCCTGATGAGCCCGAGCCCCGTTTCCAGCACGCCGATCCTGCGCCGGACCCTGATCTGGTCGGCGATCGCCACCGCGGTGCTCGCGATCGTGGCGGGCGGAGTCGGTTATCTCGTCGCCCAGGGGGAGGGGCTCGTCAGCGGCCTGCTCGGTGTCGTCCTGGCTGCCGTCTTCCTCGGGATCACCGGACTCAGCATCCTGATCGCCAACCGCTGGTTCGGGGATCCGCTGTACGTGCAGCTGTTCTTCGCGATCGTCCTGGGCGGCTGGCTGCTGAAGCTCGGCCTCTTCGTTGTCGTGATGATCCTCCTCGCCGGTCAGCCGTGGCTGCAGCCGATGGTCTTCTTCCTGTCGATCGTCGCCGGCGTGCTCATGTCGCTCGTCATCGACGTCGTCGTGCTCACCCAGATGCGGCTCCCGAACGTCAGCGACACCACGCTGCCGACCGAGGTGCCCGAGGATCGTGCCCCCGGTGCGGCCAATCACATCGACGGCGGGCCGGTCGAGGGTGGCCAGCGGTCTTAGGGGACCCTCAGATTCTGATAGTGTTGAGACGTGCCCGCCGCTCGCCCGCGAGCGCTTGCGCTGTGAAGCACACCGACCATCGTCGCCCCGGTTCTGACCGGTGCCCCGAAGCTGGAGCCCGCGCTGTTTAATATCGCTGCGACCCTGACCCCCCGACTTGCCACCGACGGCGAGTTCCACGGCCCTTCGATCGATGAGTTCTTTCCGGAGATCCTCTTCCACGTAGGACCCATCCCGGTGAACCGGATCCACCTGATCCAGTTGCTCTCGGTGATCGCCGTGGTCCTCATCCTCTGGCTCGGCACCCGACGCATGAAGGTCGTCCCCGGACGTTTCCAGAGCGTCGTCGAGATGGGCCTCGGCTTCGTCCGTGGCGGCATCGCCCACGACCTGCTCGGTCGCAAGGACGGTGACCGGTTCCTCCCGATCCTGATGACCATCTTCTTCATGACGCTGTTCATGAACATCACCGGCATCATCCCGTTCCTGAACATGCCGGGTACGGCGATCATCGCGGTGCCGCTCACGCTCGCGGTGGTCAGCTATGTCACCTTCATCTACGCCGGCATCAAGAAGAGCCCCAAGAACTTCTTCAAGAACTCGCTCTTCCCCTCCGGTGTGCCGTGGCCCGTGTACTTCATCGTCACGCCCATCGAGCTGATCTCGACCTTCATCATCCGCCCGGTGACCCTCACCCTGCGACTGCTGATGAACCTGGTCGTCGGTCACATGATCCTGGTCCTCTGCTTCGCAGCGACCCAGTTCTTCTTCTTCACCGCGGGTGGCGGCTGGGCCGCTCTCGGTATCGGAACCCTCGCCTTCGGCGGCGCCTTCACTCTCTTCGAGATTCTGGTCGCCGTCCTCCAGGCATACGTCTTCACCGTCCTCACCGCGGTCTACATCCAGCTCGCGGTCGCAGAAGAGCACTGAGCGGGCGGGCAACAGCCCTCCCACCCAACGAAAGGAAAAACCCCGTGGACGCAACTACGGTTCTCGCTGACATCAACGGCAACCTCGCGGTGATCGGCTACGGCCTCGCAGCCATCGGCCCGGCCATCGGTGTGGGCATCGTCGTGGGCAAGACCATCGAGGGCGTCGCTCGTCAGCCCGAGCTGGCCGGCCGTCTCCAGGTCCTCATGTGGATCGGTATCGCCTTCACCGAGGCGCTTGCATTCGTCGGCATCGCCGTCGGATTCATCCCCTTCCCGTAATCCGAACCGACTTCTGAAGGAGACAGGATGCTGAACGCTCTTGTCACGAACCTCGCAGCAGAGGAGGGCGCGGTTAACAACCCGCTCATCCCGGCGTGGTACGACATCATCTGGTCGGGCCTCTGGTTCCTCATCATCCTCATCGTCGTGTGGAAGGTCGCCCTTCCCAAGCTGACGAAGATGCTCGACGAGCGGTCCGCCGCCATCGAGGGCAACATCGCCAAGGCCGACGAGGCGCAGAAGCAGGCGGAGGCGGCACTCGAGGAGTACACGCGTCAGCTCGCCGAGGCGCGTACCGAGGCCGGCGAGATCCGCGAGGCCGCCCGCGAGGACGGCAAGAAGATCGTCGCCGAGGCGAAGGACGCCGCGACCGCCGAGGCCGCACGCATCACCGCCACCGCGCACACGCAGATCGAAGCAGAGCGTCAGACCGCTCTCGTCTCGCTGCGCAGCGAGGTCGGATCGCTCGCTCTCGACCTCGCCGGTGGCGTGGTCGGCGAGACGCTCTCCGACGACGCACGTGCGACGGCTGTCGTCGATCGCTTCCTCGCCGAGCTCGAGGCATCCGAGAAGGCGGCTCAGTAATGGGCAGCGCGACCACTCAGGCACTCGCGGCATCCATCAAGACGCTTGCCGCAGCGAAGGACGTCACTCTCGACACCGCGCGGGAGCTGTTCGCTGCCGCGCATGCCGTGAGCGAGTCGTCCCAGCTGAGCGGCGCGCTTGCTGATCCTTCCGCTCCCGCCGCGGCACGACAGAACGTCGTCGCCGCGGTGTTCGGCGGGTTCTCCGCAGGCGCCCAGGGCGTCTTGAAGACGGCCGTCGCCGAGCGCTGGTCCCACGCGGGTGAGCTCGTCGACGGTATCGAGGAGCTCGCGATCCGCGCCGCAGCGATCGCCGAGCCCGGCACGGACATCGAGGGGGAGCTCTTCGGATTCTCCCGGGTGATCGCGGCGAACCCCGAGCTCGAACTCGCTCTGGGCAGCCGCGTCGGTGGAGAAGACGCCAAGAGTGCACTCGTCGAGCGCCTCCTGGCCGAAGGCTCCACCAGCGCCGCGACGACGCTGATCATCACGTCGCTCGTGCGCGAGCCGCGCGGGCGACGGGTCCGACGGCTGCTGAACCGGGCGATGAGCGTCGTCTCGAGCCAGCGTGGTCGAGTGATCGCCACGGTGCACACCGCGGCCCCTCTCAGCGACGCGCAGCGCGCCCGTCTCAGCGACTCGCTCTCGCGTCGCTACGACGGCCAGGTATCGCTCAACGTCGTCATCGACCCTGCCGTCGTCGGAGGCCTGCGCGTGCAGATCGCCGATGACGTCATCGACGGCAGCATCTCCGCACGACTCGCCGACCTTCGCCAGAAGCTCGCGGGCTAACACGACTTCGCGCGGGGAACCGCGCACCCAGATACAAAGGGAAGACAATGGCAGAACTATCGATCAGCCCCGACGTCATCCGTGACGCGCTGAAGGACTTCGCCGCAGCATACGAGCCCTCCGGGGCCGGGGCGACCGAGGTCGGCACCGTCATCGACGCCGCAGACGGCATCGCGCACGTCGAGGGACTGCCCGGCGTCATGGCGAACGAGCTCGTCATCTTCGCCGACGGCACCAAGGGTCTCGCACAGAGCCTGAACGAGCACGAGATCGGTGTCGTCGTCCTCGGCGAGTTCACCGGCGTCGAGGCCGGTCAGGAAGTCACCCGCACCGGCGAGGTCCTCTCGGTCCCGGTCGGCGACGGCTACCTCGGCCGCGTGGTCGACCCGCTCGGCAACCCGATCGACGGACTCGGTGCCATCGAGACCGAGAGCGTCCGCGCCCTCGAGCTCCAGGCTCCCGGCGTCATGCAGCGCAAGTCGGTGCACGAGCCGATGCAGACCGGCATCAAGGCCATCGACGCGATGATCCCCGTGGGCCGTGGCCAGCGTCAGCTGATCATCGGCGACCGCCAGACCGGCAAGACGGCCATCGCGATCGACACGATCATCAACCAGAAGGCCAACTGGGAGTCTGGCGACGTCAACAAGCAGGTCCGCTGCATCTACGTCGCCATCGGCCAGAAGGGCTCGACCATCGCTTCGGTGAAGGGCGCGCTCGAAGAGGCCGGCGCTCTGGAGTACACCACGATCGTGGCGGCTCCGGCGTCCGACCCCGCCGGCTTCAAGTACCTGGCTCCCTACACGGGTTCCGCCATCGGTCAGCACTGGATGTACGGCGGCAAGCACGTCCTCATCATCTTCGACGACCTGTCGAAGCAGGCTGAGGCCTACCGTGCCGTCTCCCTCCTCCTGCGCCGCCCGCCGGGCCGTGAGGCCTACCCGGGTGACGTCTTCTACCTGCACTCGCGTCTGCTCGAGCGTTGCGCGAAGCTGTCCGACGAGCTCGGTGCCGGTTCCATGACGGGTCTCCCGATCATCGAGACCAAGGCGAACGACGTCTCGGCCTACATCCCGACCAACGTGATCTCGATCACCGACGGCCAGATCTTCCTCCAGTCCGACCTCTTCAACGCCAACCAGCGTCCTGCGGTCGACGTGGGTATCTCGGTCTCGCGAGTCGGTGGTGACGCTCAGGTCAAGTCGATCAAGAAGGTCTCCGGAACGTTGAAGCTGGAGCTCGCGCAGTACCGCTCCCTCGAGGCGTTCGCGATGTTCGCATCCGACCTCGACGCGGCTTCGCGTCGTCAGCTCTCCCGTGGTGCGCGTCTGACCGAGCTGCTCAAGCAGCCGCAGTACTCGCCGTACCCCGTCGAGGAGCAGGTCGTCTCGATCTGGGCCGGTACCAACGGCAAGCTCGACACGATCGAGGTCTCCGACGTGCTGCGCTTCGAGCGCGAGCTCCTGGACTACCTGCGTCGCAACACCCAGGTCCTCGAGACCCTCCGCGACACCAACGTCCTCGACGACGCCACGGTCGCCGAGCTCGACAAGCAGACGGATGCCTTCATCCTGGAGTTCCAGGGTGGCAAGGGACACGCCATCGGCGCCCCGGGTCACGAAGAGCACGCTGCGGCCGAGGCGGAAGACGTCAACCAGGAGAAGATCGTCAAGGGTCGTCGCGCGTAACCGCGTGAGGTACTGACATATGGGCGCTCAACTCAGGGTCTACAAGCAGAAGATCTCTTCTGCTCAGACGACCAAGAAGATCACGAAGGCGATGGAACTCATCGCGGCTTCGCGCATCCAGAAGGCGATGGCACGCGTCAAGGCGTCCACTCCCTTCGCGCGTGCCGTGACGAGGGCCGTGTCGGCCGTCGCGACGCACTCGAACGTGGATCACCCGCTGACCCGTGAGTCCGAGAACATCACCCGCTCCGCGGTCGTGATCTTCTCCTCGGACCGCGGTCTCGCCGGAGCCTTCAACTCGCAGATCCTCCGTGAGGGTCTCGAGGTTGCGGAGCTCCTGCGGGAGCAGGGCAAGGAGCCGGTCTTCTACCTCATCGGTCGCAAGGCCGTCGGATACTTCCAGTTCCGACGCCTTGCTGCCGCTGCGGAGTGGACGGGCGACACCGACACCCCGTCGTTCCACACCGCGGAGGAGATCTCCGCGACGCTGCTCGAGTCCTTCTCCCGCGGGGGACAGGACGGCGGCGTCGACGAGATCCACCTCGTGTACAACCGTTTCGTCAGCATGATGACGCAGTCGCCCGAATCCGTGCGTCTGCTCCCGCTGGAGATCACGGAAGCCGATGAGTCGGAGGCCGGTAACACCGTTTACCCGCTGTACGAGTTCGAGCCGGACGCCGAGACTGTTCTCGACGCGATCCTGCCGGTGTACATCCAGAGCCGAGTCTTCAACGCTCTCCTGCAGTCGTCTGCCGCAAAGCAGGCGGCGACGCAGAAGGCGATGAAGTCGGCCAGCGACAACGCCGACAAGCTCATCACCGACTACACCCGTCTGCGCAACAACGCGCGCCAGGCGGAGATCACGCAGCAGATCGCCGAGATCGTCGGCGGCGCCGACGCCCTCTCGAGCAAATAGACCATCAGGAAAGAGACGAAAATGACCCTCACCGCTCCGGCTGACCAGCCGGCGACCGCGGTCGTCGGGCGCGTCGCACGCGTCAACGGTCCGGTTGTCGACATCGAGTTCCCTCATGACTCGATCCCCGACATCTACAACGCGCTGAAGACCACGATCGCGATGGGCGAAGAGTCCACCGAGATCACGCTCGAGGTCGCTCAGCACCTCGGCGACGACCTCGTCCGCGCCATCGCGCTGAACCCGACCGACGGCATCGTCCGCGGCCAGGAAGTCCGCGACACCGGTGAGGCCATCTCGGTCCCCGTCGGCGACGTGACCAAGGGCAAGGTGTTCAACGTCATCGGCGAGGTGCTGAACCTCGAGCCCGGCGAGACCATCGAGGTCACCGAGCGCTGGCCGATCCACCGCAAGGCCCCGAACTTCGACCAGCTCGAGTCCAAGACTCAGATGTTCGAGACCGGCATCAAGTCGATCGACCTCCTCACCCCGTACGTGCTGGGTGGAAAGATCGGTCTGTTCGGTGGAGCCGGTGTCGGTAAGACCGTCCTCATCCAGGAGATGATCCAGCGCGTCGCGCAGGACCACGGTGGTGTGTCGGTGTTCGCCGGTGTCGGTGAGCGCACCCGTGAGGGCAACGACCTCATCCACGAGATGGAAGAGGCGGGCGTCTTCGACAAGACCGCCCTGGTGTTCGGCCAGATGGACGAGCCGCCGGGAACGCGTCTTCGCGTCGCCCTGTCGGCTCTGACGATGGCGGAGTACTTCCGTGACGTGCAGAAGCAGGACGTTCTGCTCTTCATCGACAACATCTTCCGCTTCACGCAGGCCGGTTCCGAGGTCTCCACGCTGCTGGGCCGTATGCCCTCCGCCGTGGGTTACCAGCCGAACCTCGCCGACGAGATGGGTGTGCTCCAGGAGCGCATCACCTCGACGCGTGGTCACTCGATCACCTCGCTGCAGGCGATCTACGTGCCCGCCGATGACTACACCGACCCGGCTCCGGCGACGACGTTCGCCCACCTCGACGCGACGACCGAGCTCTCTCGTGAGATCGCCTCGAAGGGTCTGTACCCGGCCATCGACCCGCTGACCTCGACGTCGCGCATCATGGACCCCCGCTACTTGGGCGAGGACCACTACCGCGTCGCGACGACCGTCAAGCAGATCCTCCAGAAGAACAAGGAGCTGCAGGAGATCATCGCCATCCTGGGTGTCGATGAGCTCTCCGAGGAAGACAAGATCGTCGTGTCGCGTGCACGTCGCATCCAGCAGTTCCTCTCGCAGAACACCTACATGGCCAAGAAGTTCACGGGCGTCGAAGGTTCGACCGTCCCGCTGAAGGAGACCATCGAGTCGTTCGACGCGATCACCCGCGGCGACTTCGACCACGTGGCCGAGCAGGCCTTCTTCAACGTCGGTGGCATCTCCGACGTCGAAGAGCAGTGGGCGAAGATCCAGAAGGAGAACGGCTGACCATGGCGCTGCATGTCAGCCTCGTCTCCGCTGATGCGGAGGTCTGGACGGGAGAGGCGAGCCTCGTGGTCGCCAAGACCGTCGAGGGCGAGATCGGCTTCATGACCGGCCACGAGCCGGTGCTGGCCATCCTCGCCGAGGGCCAGGTTCGCATCACCCAGTCGGATGGCACCAAGGTGCTGGCCAACGCGCAGGACGGGTTCCTCTCGATGGAGGGCGACACCCTGACGATCGTTGCCGGCAACGCGGCTCTGATCGCCTAGCAGTTCCTGTTTCACGCGTCCGCCTCGGCACCCGCACGGGTTCCGAGGCGGACGCGTCTGTATCCACCGAGGTTCCATGAAGATCCTGCTCCCTCCTTCGGAGACCAAGCATGAGGGCGGTGAGGGTTCCCCGCTCGACCTCGCGTCGCTGGCACTCCCGTCTCTGAACGAGCGGCGCGCCGCTGTCGTCGAGGCTCTGATCGACCTCGCTGCCGACGAAGAGGCTGCCCGTCGGGTGCTCAAGCTGAGTGCTCGGCAGAGCGGCGATGTCGCGCACAACAGGGCGCTTCGCTCCGCTCCCACGATGCCCGCGATCGACCGGTACACGGGGGTGCTGTTCGACGCGCTCGATGCCCGATCGCTCTCCGTCGCGTCCCGTCGATGGCTGGGTGCCCATGTCTGGATCCACAGCGCTCCGCTGGGACCGGTGGGCGCGCTCGACGCGGTCCCGACGTATCGGCTGGCCGCCGGCACCTCCGTCCCCGGGCTTCCCGCGCTTCGGCGGCATTGGGCGGAGGCCACCTCTGCAGCGATCGCGGAGGCGGATCCGTCGTTCGTGCTCGACCTGCGGAGTGAGGCGTACGTCGCGCTGGGACCCGTGCCGGACTCCGTCTCCTCCGCTTACGTGCGGGTCGTGACGGAGCACGGGAGGGCCCTCAATCACTTCAACAAGAAATCGAAGGGTGCACTCGTCCGGGCGATTGCCGAGGATCGACCACGGGTCGGTTCCCTTCGCGGTCTTCGGCTCTGGGCGGAGAAGCGAGGGATCATTCTCCGCGATGGCGCACAGCCGGGCGTGCTGGAGCTCGTCGTCGACGAGTGAGCAGGGGATCGGCCGGGTGCGCCGTGCGTCCACGCGCGACCACGAGTCGAACGCGCCCGACGGCGTAAGAGACATGCGCGCGTACCCCGGGAAGCGCTAGTGTGTTCAGCGCATGATGCCGCATCATGACTTTCTGGAGGGAACCATGAACGACTACTACGGCTATGACGGCCTGTCAGGCGGAGCGATCCTCGCGCTGACCCTGGTCTACACGATCCTGCCACTCGCCATCTACGCACTCTACTCGTGGTTCTACATGAAGATCTTCGAGAAGGCGGGAGTGCAGGGGAAGTGGCGCGCGTGGGTGCCCGTCTACAGCACGATGATCTTCTACAAGCTCGGCGATCTGAGCCCCTGGCTCGTCCTCTACCTGATGGGTGCCGGTATCCTCGGCGCGATTATCCCGTTCCTCGGGTGGTTCCTGATCCTCCCGCTCGTCGGCATCGCGGGTCGCGTGGTCGACCTGATCGCCGCCTGGCGCGTCGGGCTGAAGCTGCAGAAGGACGCTGTCTGGGTCGTCCTCTACTTCTTCCTGCCTCCGGTGTGGCTCGGCATCAACGCGTTCGACAAGTCGCGCTGGAACCCGAGCATCCAGCCCGCTTCCTGGGCTGCCAACGGTCTGCTCGGCGACCGCACCGCGTGGGAGGGCATCCCCGCTCAGACGTCGGCCGCGGCGCCGCAGCCCGGTTACGGTGCTCCGCAGGGCTACGCGCAGCCCGGACCGCAGGGATACGCGCCTCCCGCGCAGCCGGGGTACGCACCGCCCGCGCAGCCCGGCTACGCACCTCCCGCAGGCCCTGCAGCTCCGGCGACCGGTGCCCCGGTT
>NZ_JARD01000021.1:0-46290 GCF_000708345.1 Microbacterium sp. Cr-K32
GTCACCATCGCATCCACGACAACGGGTGGGAGATCCGCATCGACGCTCCCGGAACCGGGAACGGGAGTGGGAGTGGGAGTGGAGCGCGGGTGTGGTTCATACCGCCGCGATACGTCGACCCGCAGCAGGCCCCGAGGCTCGGCGGGCGCGCACGCTTCGACATCGCCGCCTGACGACGACGCCCGCCTGACGACGACGCCGGCCTGATCACGCGGTGCCTGATGACGCGGGGCCTGATGACGTCGATGCGTGACGTCGATGCGTGACGTCGGCGCCTGTGCTCTCGAGGCTCAGCGATGCCTGCGGACTCAGGCCCTGCGGACTCCGGCCCCGTCGCCACCGGTCGCACCGACTCCGGCTCTGCGCAGACGGTCGGCGACCAGAATGCCGAGGGCCGTGCCGCCCACGCAGCTCGCGATGGTCACGGCAAAGAACGCGATCTGGGCGAAGAACGACATCGACCCGAGATCGAACCATGCCCACGCGGAGATCGGGTACACGATGCCGACCGTGACCGCACCGAGATAGTGCATCCACGTGCCCCAGTAGCGCCAGAGCACGAAGAGGAACGGCAGCTCCGTGAATGCCGCCCACCAGAGATTGGTCAGCACGGTGCGGAAACCATACCCGGAGAACGGCACCATGACGAGGCCGGCGATCAGGGCAACGAGCAGGCCGACGAGTGGGCGACGCAGCAGCCGCAGCGCGATCACCGACGGCAGCAGCCAGAGACCGGCGAGCGCCATGCCCACGAACGGGAGCGGCCCGGTCAGCACGGTCGAGAACCAGTTCATCGGTGCGAGCAGCACCGCTCCGGCGACGCCGAGTGCCGCGCAGGTCAGCAGGATGGCGGTAGGGAAGCGGAACCGTCCGCCGGTGCGGGGCGTCCGGCCCGCGGCATCCGCGCTCATGCCAAGGGCTCCGCTGCGGCTTCGCGGGCGGCCTTCGACGCGGGGGAGGACGCACCGATCTTCCAGTATCCGCAGAAGCTCACGGCGTTCTTGTCCACCCCGCGCTCGCCGACGAGGTGTTTGCGGGCACCCGATGCGAGCGCCTGCTCACCCGCCGCGTACGCATGGAACGGGGCCTCCGGCAGCGCGGTGCGGCCGAGCGTCTCCAGCGCGAGGGAGCCGGGGGCGACATCGTGCGGGCGCACGATCCACACCACCTCGATGCCGGCGGGACGGGCGAACTCCAGCGCATCCTCTTCGCTCGGCGTCTCGACGATCGCGGTGCCGACGGCGTCGAACGGCAGCGAGGCGCAGATCGAGGAGATCGCGGGCAGGGCGGTCTCATCGCCGACCAGCACGACACGATCCGTTCCGCGCTGCGGATTGAACGTGAGGCCCTCGTCGATGATCAGCACATGCTCGCCCGGCCGGCAGGTCTCGGCCCACCGTGACGCCGGGCCGGCCGTTCCGTCGGCCGCCGAGCCGTGCAGCACGAGATCCACGTCGATCTCGGCGCCGGCGTCAGCCGTGGCCGATCGATATGCTCGCACGCTGTAGTTGCGCATCACCGGACGTTCGCCGTCGGGGATGCGCAGGAACTTCAGGTAGCCGAACAACTTGTTGGCCTTCGCCGGCACCCGGTCGAGGCCCGCGTCGCCGCCGATGGGCAGGAACAGCCGGAACCACTGGTCGAACCCCATCGGGCGGAACTTCTCGATCTCGCCGCCGCCGAGCGTCACCCTGATCCAGTGCGCCGACAGGCGTTCCGTACGCAGCACCACCAGGTGGATGAGCTCGGTCGACTCGGGCTTGACCATCTTGCTGAATGCCATCGGGTGCCTTTCAGGGAAGCTGCCAGGGGAAGAAAGCGACGAAGATGGCCGCGGATGCCAGCAGGGTCGCGATGGTGAAGACGGTGTCGCGTGTGCGGAACGGGATGAGGTGTCGCTCGGTGCGGGTGGGATGCGCACCGAACGCGCGCGAGTCCATCGCCAGCGCCACCCGCTCGGCGTGACGGATCGCGCCGGCGAGGAGCGGCACGATGTAGCCCCACCCGCGGGCGATGCGGGCGAACGGTCCGCGTCCGCCGTGGTAACCGCGCACCCGGTGGGCCGCCCGGATCACGGCGAGCTCATGCCCGAACCGCGGCACGAACCGGAACGCTGCCAGTGCCGTGTAGCCGATCCGGTACGGCACCCGCAGCTGCTGCACACTGGCGCGCACGAGGTCGGGCCCACTGGTCGTGAGCCCGCCGACGAGCGCGAGAGCGACGATCGATCCGAGCCGCAGCGCCGTCGCGAAGCCGATCAGGAGCGCTCCGCTGTAGAGGGTCCAGTCGCCGATCCGCAAGACGGGGGAACTGCCCGCGACGAGTCCGGTGTCGACCCATACGGAGAACCCGATGCCCACCAGGAGCATGCCGGCCGGGAGCCCGAGCAGCAGGAGAGCGAGGAGCCGAACCGTGAGACGCGCCCCGACCAGGATCAGCGCGTAGGCGAGAATCAGGAAAGCGGCGGGCGTCGCCAGGTCGCGCACGAACACGAGCAGGACCATCGCCGGCGCGAACCCGGCGACCTTCGCGAGCGGATTCAACGCATACAGGAACTGCCGCCGCGACGTCGCCGTGATACGTGCGTACGGATCGAAGGTCGTCGTGGTCACGCGGTCGCCCCGAGCCCGGCCGCGGCCAGCACGCGCTGCAGCGGGGGCAGGCGCAGCCCCGCGTCGGCGAACAGCCGCTCGTCCTGCAGCAGGGTGGCGGTGGGGCCGACCGCCTGCACCCGGCCGGCCGCCAGGACCACGACGTGGCTGGTGTGCTCGGCCACGAGCTGGAGGTCGTGCGTGACGATCACGATGGTCGTGCCCTCAGCGCGCAGGCTCTGCAGCAGGTCGAGCAGCTCGGCGGCTCTGGCGCGATCCTGGCCGAACGTGGGCTCGTCGAGCGCCAGCACCCGCGGGCGGGTGATCAGGGCCGTCCCCACCGACAGTCTTCGCTTCTCGCCGCCGGAGAGCAGGAACGGATGCACGCCCGCCTTGTGCTCGAGGCCGAAGCGGGCCAGCATCTCGCCGACCCTGGTCGAGATCTCGTCATCCGGTACGTGCCGCAGCCGCAGTCCGTGGGCCAGCTCGTCGAACACCGTGGGGGCGATGAACTGGTGCTCGGGATTCTGGAAGACGAACCCGATGCGCGCGGCGAGGTCGCGCGGCGATGCGGTGCCCGGATCGATCCCGTCGACCCGCACCTGGCCACGAGGCGGTGGCACGACCCCTGCGAGCGCCTGGATCAGCGTCGTCTTGCCCGCGCCGTTCGCACCGACGATCGCCGTGAGGCTGCCCGGTTCGAGATCGAGATCGATCCCGTGCAGGATCTCGGTGCGGCGTCGGCGCACGGTCAGCCCGCGAGCGCGGATGATCGGCTCGACACGTGCCGTCGCCTCGCCGGAGGGTGGAGAGATCTCGTCGGCTGCGCGCCGAGGGGTGGAGGGCGAGACGTCCTCACGATCGAGCGCTGCGGCGAGCTCCTGCGGCGACAGCGGCAGGGGGGCGAGCGAGAATCCCCGTTCCCGAAGGCGGAGTGCCGCCAGGGTGGCAGCGGGAAGCCACACTCCCATCCGGACCAGCTCATCCGCGTGGTCGCGGATGACTTCGGCCGCCGGCCCGTCGAAGGCGACCCGGCCGTCGCCGTCGAGCACGATCGCGCGCGTGACGAAAGCCATCGCCGCGTCGAGGTTGTGCTCCACGAGCAGGATCGCGCGGTCGCCGGTCGCGACGACCTCCGAGAGGGCGGCGTACACGTCGTCGATGCTCTGGGGATCGAGGTTCGCCGTCGGCTCGTCGAGCACGATGAGCGGAGAGCCCATCGCCAGGGCTCCGGCGATCGCGAGTCGCTGCCTTCCGCCGCCGGAGAGGTGGTCGGGGTTCTCGTCGCGCCGTTCCCAGAGTCCGACCCGACGCAGTGCCTCCTCGACGCGACTTTCGACCACGTCGAGCGGAAGCCGCAGGTTCTCGGGGCCGAACGCGACCTCGTCGTAGACGCTGCCGGTGACGATCTGCGCATCGGGATCCTGGAAGACCATCGCGACGTGTGTGCTCAGCGTGGCCGTCTGCGCGCTGGCGGTGTCGATGCCCCCGGCTTCGACGGTGCCGACCAGCGTCGCGGGGAGGGCGTGGGGAATCAGTCCGTTGAGCGCGAGGGTGAGCGTCGACTTGCCGGAACCGGACGGACCGAGCAGGAGCACGACCTCTCCGGCGTCGATGTCGAACGTCACGTCGCGCGGCGAGGGGTGCGCCGCATCGGCGTGGGTGAGGGAGAGGTCACGCACGCGGAGCAGGGGCGCGGATGGGCGCACGGCGAAGTCCCGGGTCGGCGGATCGTACGCTTCTAACTTAGCTGAGCCTTACCTGATTCTCCATGCGGGACGAGCGCCTATCGGCGGGCGACGCCCGCGCGACTGAGCGCGGAACCGATCGCGAGGCCGACCGCGGTCCACGCGATCGGTCCGAGCACCGAGATCGCGAGGTAGAGGATCTGCGCCCACAGCGGCATGACCGCGAGGTGGGCGGCGAAGAACACCACGACGGCCACGAACATCCCGATGATCGCCGCCGAGATGAAGAACCGCCACGGCCCCCAGGAGCGATAGCGGGTGAGGGCGGCCACCCCCTCCTGGATCAGACCGAACAGCAGTGCCGTGCCGATGAAGCGCAGCGCCCACGCCGGGTTGAAGGCGCTCGCGATCAGCGCGGCGAACACATGGGTGATCAGCGCGACGAGCGGAAGGCGCAGCACCTCCTGCGCGATGATGCCCGGCAGCACGTGCGAGCCGAGCACCAGTCCGTAGAGGAACAGCAGGGGGCTCGCCAGCAGCACCGGTGTCACCCATCCGGCGATGCCTGCGAGGATGCCCGTCGCGACGCCGATCGCCGCGCAGACGAGCAGCACTCGAGTCGACAGGACGGAGGTACGGGCCACCTCTCCAGCTTACTGTCGACCTATCGGGAGGGCGGCCGTGGATAACCCTGGTCGATCGGCGAATGCCGACTGGTCGATCGACCAGATCTCGCGTCGATCGCTGAGGGCGGGACTATGTTGGCCGCGGTGCAGCAACGCGGTTGCACCGTGATCATCGGGAGCACCACATGGGTCGAACACCCCTCCGGATGGCAGCGGCCGCCACCCTGGCCACGCTGTTCATCGCATCGACAGCAACCACCGGCTACGCCGCGACGGAGGAGGTGACGCACCCCGTCCCCGTCGCAGGAACCCCCGGACATTACATCGTCGTGATGAAGTCGGATCCGCTCGCCACCTATGAGGGCGACGTGAAGGGGCTGAAGGCCACCAAGCCCGCTGAAGGCGAGCAGCTCGAGACGCAGTCGCAGGATTCGCAGCGCTACGTCGAGCACCTCCAGGCCGAGCAGACCGACCTCGTCAGCGACATCGGCGTGACCCCCGACACGACGTATCAGGTGGTGCTGAACGGGTTCAGCGCCGACCTCAGCGGCGAACAGGTCGATGCGCTCCGTGCCTCGAAGGACGTGCTCGGTGTCTACCCCGACGAGATCCGCCACCCCGATGCGCAGACCTCGACCGACTACCTCGGTCTCGGCGACGACCGCAAGGGCCGCGGCGGCGTGTGGCAGCAGACCGGAGGAGTCGAGAAGGCCGGAGAAGGCGTCGTCGTCGGTGTGATCGACACCGGCATCGCCCCCGAGCACCCCTCCTTCGAGGGCAAGAAGATCAAGAAGCAGAAGCAGCAGAACACTCGCAACAAGGGTGGTCAGCCCTACACCGACGGCACCTACGTCTACTTCGACAAGTCCGACGGTGGCCAGTTCCAGGCCGCGATGGTCGAGGGCCAGGACTGGGACAAGAGCGACTACTCCTCGAAGCTCATCGGCGGACAGTACTTCTACGCCGGAGCCGAGGCCGCCGGGTTCGACTTCCAGTACGACTACCTCTCGCCGCGTGACGGCGACGGCCACGGCTCGCACACCGCGAGCACTGCCGCGGGCAACTTCAAGGTCAAGGCCAGCATCGAGAACGTCGATTTCGGGACGGTCTCGGGAGTCGCACCGGCCGCGAAGATCTCGGCCTACAAGGCCTGCTACGTCGGCCCCGACACGTCGACCAAGGACGATGACATCTGCGCGCAGAGCGACCTCATCGCCGCGATCGATCAGGCTGTCGCCGACGGCGTCGACGTGATCAACTACTCCATCGGTGGCGGCGCCGCCAGCACTGTGATGGCCCCGGAGGACCTCGCGTTCTTCAACGCCGCGGCTGCCGGCGTCTTCGTCGCGACCAGCGCCGGCAACGACGGCCCCGCCCCGGTCACGGCCGACCACGCATCGCCCTGGTACACGACCGTCGCCGCCTCGACCATCCCGACCTGGGAGGGCACCGTGCAGTTCGACGGGTTCGCGCAGGCCGGAGCCTCGGTGAGCGTGCCGTTCGGTCAGAGGGTCACCGGCCCGTCCATCGCCGCCGTCGATGCCTCCGCAGCAGGAGCGAAGGATCCGCAGCTCTGCCTGCCGGGCACCCTCGATCCGGCCAAGGTCGCCGGACACATCGTGGTCTGCGACCGTGGCGGCAACGCCCGCGCCGAGAAGTCGCAGGTCGTGAAGGATGCCGGGGGCATGGGCATGGTCCTCGTGAACGTCCCCGGTGGTGCCGACTCGCTCGACAACGACTTCCACGCGGTGCCGACCGTGCACCTCAACGCGGTGCACCGCGCCGCCGTGCTCGCGTACGTGCAGGGTGGCGTGGATCGCCCGATCACGCTCGTCGGTGAGAACACCACGGGTGTCACCACACCGACGCCGCAGATCGCTGGCTTCTCCAGCCGTGGACCGATGCTGGCAGACGGCAGCGACGTGATGAAGCCGGACGTCGCGGCTCCCGGCGTCGCGATCCTCGCAGCGACCGAGAACGCTCCGGGCGAGAAGCCGACCTTCGGCATCCTCTCCGGCACGTCCATGGCCTCGCCGCACGTCGCGGGTCTCGCGGCCCTGTACCTCGGTGAGCGCCCGAAGGCGACGCCCGCCGAGATCAAGTCGGCGATGATGACCACCGCCTACGACACGGTGCTGCCCGACGGATCGAAGAACACGAACCCGTTCGAGCAGGGTGCGGGTCAGGTCGACCCGAAGCGGTACCTGAACCCGGGTCTGCTCTACCTCAACGGTGTGAAGGACTGGGCGGCGTTCCTCGACGGGAAGGGATTGTCGGACTTCCCCGGCATCGATCCCATCGACGGCAGCGATCTGAACCAGGCGTCGATCTCGATCGGCTCGCTGACCAGCGCGCAGACCGTCACCCGCACGGTCACCTCGACCGAGAAGGGCACGTTCACCGCCAAGGCCTCCGTGCCGGGAGTGAACATCAAGGTCACGCCGCAGCAGCTGAAGTTCGATCGCCCCGGTCAGACGAAGACCTTCACGGTCACGTTCGACAACGCGAGCGCTCCGGTGGAGCAGTGGGCCACGGGTTCGCTGACCTGGACGAGTGCGAAGAACTCGGTGCGCTCTCCGATCGCGCTGTTCCCGGTCACGGCCGATGCTCCGGCCGAGGTCACGGGCAGTGGTGTCGACGGCAGTACGTCGGTGGACATCACCCCCGGTCTCACCGGAGATCTGGCGCTCGGACTCTCGGGTCTGACTCCGTTCGAGCTGCTCGCCGATGCGGACAACCCGGTCGAGGGTCACTCGGGTGACGAGAAGTCGGGTGATGCGAACAAGGACGTGTCGTGGATCGTGAACGTGCCGGAGGGTACGACGCTCTCGCGGTTCGACCTCGACTCGTCCGATGACAAGGGCAGCGATCTCGACCTCACCGTGTACCGCGTGGTGAGCCCGGACGACCTGCAGTACTACCAGCGCTGGCGCTCGGCGACCGGCTCGGCGGATGAGCAGGTCACGATCCCGTCGCCGACGGCGGGTACGTACCTCGTGGTGGCCAACATCTACTCGACGACGGGCCCGATGACGTGGGACATGACCTACGCCAACGTGCTGCCCGACGGCGAGGGAGACCTGACCGCCACGCCGAACCCGCTCGCCGCGGTCCGCGGCACGCAGACGTCGTACGACCTCAGCTGGACCGGCCTGGCCGCCGGCACCCGCTACCTCGGGGTCGTGCAGTACGGCGAGTCGGATGTCCGCACCGTGCTGACGGTCGACGTGCCGCAGGCGAAGGCTCCGGAGACCCCCGCCCCGGAGACCCCGGCGCCCGAGACTCCGGCGCCCGAGACTCCCGCGCCGGAGACCCCGGCTCCGGAGACGACCGCGCCGGCGACTCCCGCACCGCAGACGTCGGTGCCGGCGACCCCCGCACCGCGAGGGGAGAAGCGGCCGTAGCCGCGTAAGCACGACAGCACCGCACCCCGTGGTCGAACGGCCACGGGGTGCGGTGCTGCGTGGGCGCATCCGTTCATCGCGTGATCGGCGCCGCTCGTCGCAGCACCCGCTCCCTCGGCCCTCTCCGACGGCGTCGTCTTCCTAACGTGGGGGAACGCAACGTCGCGTATCCCGAGGAGACCCCCATGACCGCACCTTCGTCGCGCCGCCGCGACGGCGCCGGACTCGTCGATGACGAGCCCGTGATCGTCACCGATCCGAAACTCCCCTCCGTCGCCCTCACCGAAGAGCACCACGAGAAGGCGAACCGCTGGACTCTGCCGAAGATCATCCTGTGGGCCGCGATCGCCCTGCTGGGCGCCGTCGCCTGGACCATGCTCGCGATCGTCCGCGGCGAGACCGTCAACGCGATCTGGTTCGTGTTCGCGGCGGTCTGCACGTATCTGATCGGCTACCGGTTCTACTCCAAGGTGATCGAGAAGTACATCACCCGACCCGATGACCGCAGGGCGACTCCCGCCGAGGTCAAGCAGGACGGCAAGGACTACGTCCCCACCGACCGGCGCGTGCTCTACGGCCACCACTTCGCCGCCATCGCCGGCGCCGGCCCGCTCGTCGGCCCCGTGCTCGCCGCGCAGATGGGCTACCTGCCCGGCACGATCTGGATCATCGTCGGTGTCGTGCTCGCGGGTGCCGTGCAGGACTACACGGTGCTCTTCTTCTCGATGCGCCGCGGTGGCCGCACGATCGGACAGATGGCCCGTCAGGAGCTCGGCAAGATCGGCGGCACCGCCGCGATCATCGCCTCGCTGCTGATCATGCTGATCGTCGTCGCGATCCTCGCCCTCGTCGTCGTCAATGCGCTCGGGGAGAGCCCGTGGGGCGTGTTCTCGGTCGCCATGACCATCCCGATCGCGCTCTTCATGGGCGTCTACCTGCGTTATCTCCGCCCCGGCAAGGTCACCGAGGTCTCGATCATCGGCTTCGTGCTGCTGATGGCCGCGATCATCGGCGGCGGCTGGGTCGCCGGCACCGAGTGGGGTCAGGCGATCTTCCACCTCGACCGCACCACCATCGCCTGGGGCATCATCATCTACGGCTTCATCGCCGCCGTGCTCCCGGTCTGGCTGCTGCTCGCCCCGCGCGACTACCTGTCGACCTTCATGAAGATCGGCGTGATCGTCATGCTCGCCGGAGCCATCGTCCTGGTGCGCCCCGAGATCACGGTCCCGGCGGTCAGCATCTTCGGCGAGAACGGCATGGGCCCGGTGTTCGCCGGTCCGCTCTTCCCCTTCCTGTTCGTGACGATCGCCTGCGGAGCGCTCTCCGGGTTCCATGCGCTGATCGCCTCGGGCACCACGCCGAAGCTCATCGAGAAGGAGCGCCAGACGCGCTTCATCGGCTACGGCGGCATGCTCATGGAGTCGTTCGTCGCGATCATGGCCCTCGTCGCCGCGATCTCGATCGACCAGGGCATCTACTTCGCGATGAATGCACCGACGGCGGCGACAGGGGGCACGGTCGAAGGGGCCGTCGCCTTCGTGAACTCGCTGGGGCTGACGGGGGTGAATCTCACGCCCGAGATGCTCACCGGCACGGCGGCCGCGGTCGGCGAGGAGTCGATCGTGTCCCGTACCGGTGGCGCCCCGACGCTCGCCCTCGGACTCGCGCACATCATGCAGCAGGCCCTCGGCGGTCAGGCGCTCATGGCGTTCTGGTACCACTTCGCGATCATGTTCGAGGCGCTGTTCATCCTCACCGCGGTGGATGCCGGCACCCGCGTCGCCCGCTTCATGCTGCAGGACTCGATCGGCGCCTGGTTCCCCAAGTTCCGCGACGTCTCGTGGCGCCCCGGCGTCTGGATCTGCACGGCGATCATGGTGGCCGGATGGGGCGCGATCCTCATCCTCGGTGTCACCGACCCGCTCGGCGGCATCAACACCTTCTTCCCGCTGTTCGGCATCGCCAACCAGCTGCTCGCCGCGATCGCGCTCGCCGTGGTGCTGGCCATCGTCGCCAAGCGCGGCCGCAGCTACTTCAAGTGGTTGTGGATCATCGCCCTGCCGCTGGCGTTCACCGCGGTCGTGACCATCACGGCGTCGCTGTACAAGATCGCCTCTCCGGTGCCGGCCATCGGCTACTGGGCGAACCACTTCCGCTACGTCGCCGCCCGCGACAGCGGAGACACCTCGCTCGGCGAGCCGCAGGTGCTCGACGCGGTCATCCGCAACACCGCCGTGCAGGGCACGCTGTCGATCATCTTCGTGACCCTGGCGATCATCGTGATGGTGACCGCTGTGATCGTCACGATCAGGGCCATCCGCAACGGCGGCGGCGAGAACACCGAGGAGCCGCCCGTGGCCTCGCGCCGCTTCGCCCCGGCCGGATTCCTGCCGAGTGCCGAGGAGCGTGAGCTCGAGAAGCAGTGGGAGCCGATCCTCGCCGACGAGCGCAAGGCGTCGACCCACTGATGTCGATCCCCCTGAGATGGCCGACACCATGAGGCGGACGGATGCCGCGACCTCCCTCCTGCGGACGCTGCTCAGTGCCGTGGCGCGGGCTGGTCGCGGCATCCGGTGGTACATGACGACCCTGATGGGCGACACCGCCTATGCGACCTACGTCGCCCATCAGCGTCGGCAGCATCCGGAGGAGGAGCCGCTGACCGAACGGCAGTTCTGGCGGCAGCGGATGGACGACCAGGATCGCAACCCCGGTGCCCGCTGCTGCTGAGCGCAGCCACGCCGGTGCCTAGGCTGGGACCATGACCGACGTCGTTCTCGCAGCGATCCTCGGCGTGCTCGGCGGCATCGTCCTCTCGGTGCTCCTCCTGCTCGCACGCCGACTCGCGCGCGGGGCCGCCGACCTCGGAAGCGACGCCGAACAGGCCGCCCTCACCGCACTGCATCAGGCGAGCCTGGCGGCGCCGCATCTGCGCGCCGGACTCTCGGATCCCGATGTGGTCAAAGCCGCGCGTCACCTGCGAGTGCTGCTCGGCAGCGCGGCGGTCGCGATCGTGAGCGCGGAAGGCACGGTGTCGTTCGACGGTCCGTCCGATGGACTCGAATCCGCGGCCCGCCGCATCGCCGCCCAGGTCGGGGCCTCGGGGCGGAGGCAGGTGTTCCCGGCGCAGGGCAGGGAGGACGACCTGGAGGCGGTCGGTGCTCCGATCCTCGTCGACGGCCGGGTGGCCGGAGTCGTCGTGGCGTTCGCGGCACCGGTCAGAGCCGCGCTCGTGCGGGCGGCGGAAGAGATCGCCGACTGGTGTGCGGCCCAGGTCGAGCTCGGCGGACTCGATGCGCAGCGGACGCAGCTGGCCGAGGCGGAGCTGCGCTCACTGCGGGCGCAGATCTCCCCGCACTTCATCTACAACGCCCTCACGGCGATCGCCTCGTTCATCCTCACCGACCCCGCGCGGGCCAGGGAGCTGGTGCTCGAGTTCGCCGACTTCACGCGCTACTCGTTCCGCCGTCAGGGCGAGTTCACGACGGTCGCCGAGGAGCTCGGCAGCATCCACTCCTATCTGGAACTGGAGCGCGCCCGATTCGGTGATCGGCTCCGCGTGACCCTGCAGATCGCCCCGGAGACGCTGGCGACCGTCATCCCGTTCCTCTCGGTGCAGCCCCTGGTCGAGAACGCGGTCCGCCACGGGCTCGAACCGGGCGAAGGAGGAGGGGAGATCCGCATCGCCTCGCGCGACGACGGCACCCACACCGAGATCACGGTCGAGGACGACGGCGTGGGCATGGACCCCGAGGCGCTGCGCGCAACTCTCACCGCGGGGGACGACGGTGTCCACGTCGGGCTCCGCAACGTCGACACCCGGCTCCGCCAGCTCTACGGTGCGGACGGAGGGCTGGTGGTCGAGACGAACACCGGCGCCGGTACCCTGGTGCGCATGCGGGTCCCGAAATCTCAGCCGCAGCACGACCCGGACGCCGACTGACGATCATGACGAACAGCGCCCCCTCGATCGACGTCCTCGTCGCGGATGACGAGCGTCCAGCCCTCGACGAGCTCGTCCACCTGCTCGGCACTGACGCCCGCATCGGCGAGATCCTCACCTCGTCGTCGGGCGCGGATGCGCTGCGGCTGATGTCGGAGCGCGCGGTGCGGATCGCGTTCCTCGACATCCACATGCCGGGGTTGACCGGGATGGAGCTCGCGCGGGCGCTGCTGACCCTCGCCGAACCTCCGGCGGTCGTGTTCGTCACCGCCGACGAGGCGAAGGCGGTGGAGGCTTTCGAGCTGCGTGCCGCCGACTATCTGCTCAAGCCCGTGCGCCTCGAGCGTCTGCGGCGGGCGGTCGACCGGGTGGTCGAGCTCGGAGACGCCGCGGCATCGGGCGACGACGAGATGCTGCCGGTCACGGTCGGCTCGGTCGTGCGGTTCGTGAAACGCAGCGACGTGCGCTGGGTGCGGGCGCAGGGGGACTACTCCCGACTGCACACCGGAGATGGGACGGGTCATCTGGTGCGCATCCCGATCTCGGAGCTGGAGGCGCGATGGGCGGATGCCGGGTTCCTCCGCATCCACCGCTCTTCGCTCGTGCGCATCGCCGCCGTGACCGAGGCGCGGCTTTCGGGGCCGGAGCCCACCGTGTCGATCGGTGCGACCTCTCTCCCGGTCAGCCGGCGACTGGTACCCGCGGTGCGCGACGCGCTGCTGCGCGGAGAGGGGGCAGGATGACCGAGAAGCCGAAGCGGGTTCGTGTGACGGCCGACCTGCCCGATCGGAGGCCGACCACCTTCACCCGCGGCATCGCGCTCCCCGGCTCGCCCGTCGACGAGGCGGATGCCGTGTATGCGCGCGCCCTGATGCGCAGTCAGCTCCGGCTCGCGCTCGGGACCGTCGCGGGGTTCGTCGTCGTGGTGATCGCGCTGACCCTGACGATCGCTCTCGTCCCCGAGGTCGGACAGGTCGTGGTCTGGGGCCTGCCGCTGTCGTGGCTGCTGCAGGCCTACGCGTTCTATCCGATCATCCTCGTGTTCGCGGTGCTCTACGTGCGCACGGCCGCCCGCAACGAGCGCCGATACCGGGCGCTCCGTGATCGCGAATGAACGCGGTGCTCGACCTCATCGGCGTCGCGCTCGTCATCGTCGCGACCCTGCTGATCGGGGTCTACGGACTGCGCATCTCGCGCACGACGGGAGACTTCTTCGTCGCCTCGCGCACCGTGCGGCCGGTGTGGAACGCGTCGGCGATCAGCGGCGAGTACCTCTCGGCCGGCACTTTCCTCGGACTGTCGGGTCTCGTGCTGCTCGACGGTGCCCGCGGCTTCTGGTTCCCGATCGGCTATGCGGCCGGCTACCTGCTGGTGCTCGCGTTCGTGGCGGCGCCGCTCCGGCGCAGCGGCGCCTACACGATCCCGGACTTCATCGAGGCGCGGCTGGAGTCGACGTCGGCCCGGCGCGTGACCAGCATCGCGGTGCTGGTGATCGGCTGGCTCTACATCGTGCCGCAGCTGCACGGAGCGGGGCTGACGCTCCTCGTCGTGGCCGGCCTTCCGGAATGGGTGGGGGCCGTGACCGTCGCGGTGCTCGTGGCGGCGGCGGTCGCCGCGGGCGGCATGCGGGCCATCACCTATGTGCAGGCGTTCCAGTACTGGCTCAAGCTCATGGCGCTCCTGGTGCCGGTGGTGTTCATCGCGTTCGCCCTCAGCGGCGGTCCGCACGACGTCGATCCCGCGCTGGTCTTTCCCGTCGAAGCCGGGCCCTCGGGTTTCGACGCCTACGAGACGGCATCCCTGTTGCTCGCACTGCTGTTGGGGACGATGGGGCTCCCGCACGTGCTGGTGCGGTTCTACACGAGTCCGACCGGGGTGTCGGCGCGGCGGACCACCGTCATCGTGATCGGCATGGTGAGCGCGTTCTATGCGGTGTCGAGCACGATGGGGCTGCTGGCGCGCATCGCCGCTCCCGACCTCGCGGTTCCCGGTGTCGCCGACACGGTGGTGCTGCTGTTGCCGTCGCGCGTGTTCCCCGGAGCGTTCGGCGAACTGCTGACCGCGCTGATCGTCGCGGGGGCGTTCGCGGCGTTCCTGGCGACATCGGCCGGCCTCGTGGTGTCGCTCGCCGGCGTGATCAGTCAGGACGTGTTCTCCGGTTCGGTGCGGTCGTTCCGGCTGTCGGCCGTGCTCTGTGCGCTGGTGCCGCTCGTGGTGGCGCTGCTCACGGCACCGGCCGGCCTCGGGTCGAGCGTCGGCGTGGTGTTCGTGGTGGCGGCGTCGACGCTGTCGCCGGTCGTGCTGTTGGGAGTCTGGTGGCGAGGACTCACCGCGCGAGGGGCGGTGGCCGGGATGCTGTCCGGAGGGCTGGCGGCCGGTCTCGCACTGCTCGTGCACGCGGCGGTCGGGGGAGTCGGAGTGGCCGCGCCCTACCTCGCGCAGCCCGCCGCCTGGACGATCCCGCTCGCCACGGCCATGACGGTCGTGGTGTCGCTCCTCGATCCGCGGGGACCGTCGCCGCGCACAGAGCGCTTCCTCGCTCGTGTGCACACGCCCGAGCGCGGCTGAGTCAGAGTTTCCGGCTGCGCGGCATGAGCCGCACGTCAGGGAGCGGCGGAGCGGGGATGCGCACGTCGTGACCGTCGACCGCGCCGAAGCGGGGGGATGCCGCTCCCGTCACGGACTCCGCTTCCCACTCTTCGCGCGCCTCGACGATCTCGTCATGCGAGCGGCCGGCGAAGTTCCACCACATCACGATGTCGTCCTCGAACGGCTCACCACCCAACAGGAACAACAGGGCGCCCTCGGTGCTCGACACCTCGACGGTGTCGCGGGAGTCGCCGAGGTAGAGCAGTGCGTTGCGATCGAGCGGATGCGCGGCCACCACGGCATCTCCCTCGACGAGCATGAGGGCGTGCTCCCAGTCGGAGCGCAGCGGCAGATGCACACGCGAGCCGGGAGCGAGCACGATCTCGGCCCCGACGATCGGGGTGTGCACCGTGGCGGGCGAGCGCACGCCGGCGAACTCGCCGAGAACCACGGTGGCTTCGGCATCCGCTCCCTCGTCGGCCGGGAGGGCGAGTGCGGGCAGTGCGGTGTGCCGTTCGAACCCGGCAGCGCCGTGGCGGGCCGAATCCGGGAGCACCACCCAGAACTGCAGCGCATCGAGGGGGACGGGATCCTCGCCGATCGAGTACTCCGAGTGCGAGATCCCATTGCCCGCGGTCATCAGGTTCAGCTGCCCGCGACGCAGGTCGGCGTCGCTGCCGAGCGAGTCGCGGTGACGGATCTCTCCGACGAGCGGCCAGGTCACGGTCTGCAGACCGATGTGGGGGTGCGGCTCGACCCGCATCTTCGTGTCAGCCGGTCCGAACCGGTCGAGGAAGCACCAGGCGCCGATCGTGGGCAGGTTCCGGTGCGGCAGCGCGCGCAGCACGTTCATGCCGCGCACCCCGCCGAGCGGCACCTCGCGGGGCTCGAGGATGAGGCGGTGCTGTCCGATCATTCGGCGCGGCCCGTCGGGTCCTCGTCCGCGGACCCTCCGGTCGCCGGTCGCTGCGGCCAGCGGATCTCGGCGCCGGGGATCTCATGCGTCTCGAGGTACTTGGCGATGTACGGGCACAGCGGCACGATCGCGTCACCGCGTCCTGCCGCATCCGCCAGCGCCTCGGCAGCGAGCTTCCCGGCCAGCCCCTGGCCTTGGAACGCCGGGTCGACCTCGGTGTGGATGAAGCGGATGGATCCGGGGCGCAGGTCGTACGCGGCGAAGCCGGCGAGCACGTCGTCCGAGCGGATCTCGTACCGCGATTCGTCGTCGTTGCGGGTCACGGTGATGTCGGTCATCGGAGGCTCCTTCGAACGGATGCCTCCAACCTACGCCCCGCGTGCGCGGTCGGGCCCGGCGAAAACCCAGACCGTCTGCTGCCGCACCGGCGCGTCGGAGTGCGACACTCCGTGGGGGAGGCGGGTGGGCTGGGTTTCGGCAGTGGGGCGCTCGAGGGTGTGGAGGAAGCGCCTCCCGCGTCGGCGGGGGTCGTTACGCTGGAGGGATGCCGCAGACTCCCCGTGACCCGTACGCGGACCTGCCGTACGCCGACGAGCCCTACGACGACGGCTGGGAGTCGTCCGCCCCGCCCGAGCCGATGGACTGGGAGCCGCAGGGGGCGGGCTACGAGCCGCCGCTCGACTGGGGTCAGGGTCCGGTCACGCCGGTGGCCCCCGCATCCGCGGCTCCGGCCGCTCGTCGCGCGACGCCGAGCCGGTACGCGACCGCGCGCGAGGCTCTGCACACCGTCTTCGGCTACGACGAGTTCCGCGGCGACCAGGCGGCGATCGTCGAGCAGGTCATCGCCGGCGGAGACGCCGTCGTGTTGATGCCGACCGGTGGCGGAAAGAGCATCACCTACCAGGTGCCCGCCCTCGTCCGTGAGGGCACGGGCCTCGTGATCAGCCCGCTCATCGCGCTCATGCACGACCAGGTCGATGCCCTGCGGGCCAACGGTGTGAAGGCGGCCTACCTCAACTCCACCCAGGCGATCGACGAGCGTCGCGAGGTCGAGCGGGCCTACGTCGCCGGCGAGCTCGACCTCATCTACGTCGCCCCCGAGCGTCTGTCGAACGCGCAGACCACGGCGCTGCTCCAGCGCGGAACGCTCAGCGTCATCGCGATCGACGAGGCGCACTGCGTGTCGCAGTGGGGGCATGACTTCCGCCCCGACTACCTGGCTCTCGGCGACCTGGGGGAGCGGTTCCCCGGGGTGCCGCGCATGGCGCTCACGGCGACGGCGACCGCGGCGACGCACAAGGAGATCACCGAGCGGCTGCACCTCGAGGGCGCCGCCCACTTCGTCGCGAGCTTCGACCGCCCGAACATCCAGTACCGCATCGTGCCGAAGGTCGATCCGCGCAAGCAGCTCGTCCAGTTCATCCGCTCGCAGCCGGAAGGCGCGGCAGGGATCGTCTACGCGCTCAGCCGCAAATCGGTCGAGCAGACGGCGACCTCTCTCGCCGCTCAGGGGTTCGATGCGCTGCCGTACCACGCGGGTCTGCCCGCCGAGGTGCGGGCGGCCAACCAGGCGCGCTTCCTCCGTGAAGACGGCGTGGTCATGGTCGCGACCATCGCGTTCGGCATGGGCATCGACAAGCCCGACGTGCGCTTCGTCGCGCACATCGATCTGCCGAAGTCGGTCGAGGGCTACTACCAGGAGACCGGTCGCGCCGGCCGCGACGGCGAGCCCTCTGTGGCGTGGATGGCGTACGGTCTGGGCGACGTCGTGCAGCAGCGCCGGCTCATCGACCAGAGCCCCGGCGATCGCACGTTCAAGATGCGGATGGGACAGCACCTCGACGCGATGCTCGCGCTGTGCGAGACCGTGGAGTGCCGCAGGCAGAACCTGCTGGGGTACTTCGGCCAGGAATCGCAGCCCTGTGGCAACTGCGACACGTGCCTCGAGAACACCGAGACGTTCGACGGGCTCGTGCCCGCGCAGAAGCTGCTCTCGACGATCGTGCGGCTGAAGCGTGAGCGCAATCAGGCGTTCGGTGCCGGCCACCTGATCGACATCCTCCGCGGCGCCTCGACCGAGCGCATCCGGCAGCAGGGACACGAGAAGCTCGCGACCTACGGCATCGGCAACGACCTCTCCGATCAGGACTGGCGCAGCGTCGTCCGGCAGCTCCTCGCTCGTGGCATCCTGGTCGCGCAGGGCGACTACGGCACCCTCGCTCCCGGGGAGCAGGCCGCCGGAGTGTTGCGCGGCGAGACGGCTGTACCGCTGCGCAAGGACACGATCGGGCGTCCGACCTCGTCCGGTCGGGCTCGCAAGGCCAGTGCCGCCGATGCCCTGGACGCCGGAGACCGGGGTCTGTTCGAGGCGCTGCGCATCTGGCGGGCCGAGACCGCCCGCGAGCAGGGCGTCCCCGCCTACATCGTGTTCGGGGACGCGACCCTGCGCGCGCTCGCGGAGCATCGTCCTGCCTCCCTCGCCGACCTCGACGGGATCACCGGTATCGGTGCGAAGAAACGCGAGGCGTACGGCGAGGGTGTTCTCGCGGTCATCGCCGCGGCCTGACGCGGGGCCTGAACCTCGCCGCCCGACTCCGCGCGGGCTCAGCGCGGAGACAGCACGTCGTCGAGATGTGCGCGCAGGTGGGTGGCGATGTCGAGCCGCTCCCTGTCGTACAGCCACTGGTACTGCAGTCCGTCCCACATCGCGATGAGCCAGGTGGCCTCGTGCGCCGGGTCGCGGTGCGCCGGTAGGTCGCCGTCGACCTGGGCGAGCCGGAAGAGCTCGGTGAAGTAGTCGAGGGCGTTCGCGAACCGCATCGCGAAGTAGTCATGCGCGGGGTGGGTGGCGGGCACGGCCTCGCACGACAACACCGCATACACCTCGATCAGACCGGGTTCCTCCTGCGCGCTGAGCGCGGCACCGTCGGGAATGCCGCGCAGCAGCTCGCTCGCTGACGCGGCGCCGGCGAACCCCTGGTTCTGGTTGATGGCGCTGTCGCGTTCGGTCAGGACGGCGCTGAGCAGCAGTTCCTTCGACGGGTAGTGGTGCAGCAGCGTCGACTTCGACACCCCGACCGCGGTCGCGATGTCCTGCAAGCTGGTGTCGCCGTAGCCGTCGCGGGCGAACAGGCGGGTCGCATCGGCGAGGATCTGCGCGCGACGACGACGGCCGACCGCATAGCCGGGATCGACGTCGGCTGCAGCGGTCGTGCGCAGTGCGGGCAGGGGCCCCGCCGGGTCAGAGGTGTCCGACGAGGGCTCGTCGTCGGGGTTCCGCCACCCGAGCGGCAGTGCCCAGAGGTTCTCCCGCTCCTCGAGCATCTCCACCACGTCGACCCGATCAGGCAGATACTGCGACAGCAGCTGCAGCCCGTCCCATCCGGCGGTGTGTCGAACCGTCTCCCCGTCGACATCGCGATCGGCTGCGATGACGCCGTGGTGCTTCGCGTCTTCCAGGACGTCGACGCTCAGAGAGCGGAGACGGCAGTACCGGGCGCGCATCCGCTCGTGCGCAGGGTGTCCGGGAGCAGAGGCTTCGCCCGTGAGCGCGGCGAACAGCTCGAGGTAGCCCGCGGTGCGCGCGTTCCGCTCGGCGATGCCGGCGAAGACCAGCTCGCCCGGCTCGGAGGCGGCCGAGATCGCGCTGAACACGGTCTCGTTCTCGGCTTCGAGCTCGGCGACCACTTCGCCGAGCAGGTCGTCCTTCGAGGCGAAATGGCCGAGGAGCCCGGGATGGCTGACGGAGGCCGCAGTCGCGATATCGCGCAGAGACGTCGACCGGTAGCCGCGGGTGACGAACAGGTCATGTGCGGCGGTCAGGATGCGCTGGCGCGTGGCGGCAGCGCGCGCGTGCCGGGAGCCGGTCGTCGTCGTCATCGCATCCTCCTTCCACATCCTATCCTCGCTCATTACCAATCGGTCTGGTTTCAGTTACCAGATGGTCGAGATTGGTGTATCGTCATCCCAGACCGCATCGCCCGAAGACGTGCGGTGAATCGAAAGGACTGTCATGACAGAGCTGTCATCCGCCGCCACGGCGGCCGCGGTCGGCACCACCGGGTTCAAGGCCCCCGGAACCACGCCGCCGAAGACCCCGCGCGGCTACACGCCGGGCCTCGCCGCCGTGAACTTCGGCGTCTACCTCGCCCTGCTCACCCCGGTCATGGTGTCGATGGCATTCAAGATCCAGCACATCGACCCCGTGAACACCGAGGGCAGCCTCGGACTCGTGATGGGCGTGGGCGCGATCTTCGCCTTGATCGCGAACCCCCTCGTCGGTCGACTCTCCGACCGCACCACCTCGCGCTGGGGCATGCGTCGTCCGTGGATCCTCGGCGGCGCGATCGTCGGGCTCGGCGGCTTCCTCCTCATCGGCTCGGCGACCTCCGTGTGGATGGTCCTGCTCGCCTGGTGCCTCGTGCAGACCGCGATGAACGCCGTGCTGGCCGCGGCCAACGCCACGCTGCCCGATCAGGTGCCGGTCACCAGCCGAGGCAAGGTCTCCGGCATCATCGGCATCACGACCCCGATCGGCATCCTCGCCGGCAGCTTCCTCGTGAACTTCCTCCCCGGCGACTTCGAGCGCTTCGTCGTCCCCGGCGTGATCGCCCTGATCCTCGTGATCGTGTTCGTCGTGACCCTCAAGGACCGTCGCCTCACCGAGAAGCCGGCCGAGAAGTTCACGGTCGGCATGTTCTTCGGCTCGTTCGTGTTCAACCCCCGCACGCACCCCGACTTCGGCTGGACCTGGCTCACCAAGTTCTTCGTGATGTTCGGCTACGCCGGTATCGCCACCTTCCTGCCGCTCTACCTCGTCACCAAGTTCGGTCTCGACGAGCAGGGCGCGGTCGGCATCATCCTGGCCGCCAACCTCGCCTCGATGGCGGCGATGGCGATCTCGTCGCCGCTGGGCGGATTCCTCTCCGACAAGATCGGCAAGCGTCGACCGTTCGTCGCGATCGCCGGCGTGATCATGGTGGTGGGCCTCGTCATCCTCGCCGTCGCTCCCGACGTCACGACCGTCATCATCGCGCAGGCGATCATCGGTCTGGGCGCCGGGTCCTTCCTCTCGGTCGACCTGGCCCTCGCGACCGAGGTGCTGCCCAACCCCGACGACGTGGCCAAGGACCTCGGTGTGCTGAACATCGCCAACGCCCTGCCGCAGTCGATCGCCCCGGCCATCGCCCCCGGCATCATCGCCATCGGCGCAGCCACACCGCTCGGCGGCTACACCACCTGGTACCTGTTCGGCGCGGTCGTCGCGCTGGCCGGCGCCGTTCTCGTCTACCGCATCAAGGGAGTCAAGTGACCATGACCGAGACCATCACCGCACGCCCGTGGCTCGACACCGACCTCCCCGTCGACGAGCGGGTGCAGCTGCTGCTCGACGCCATGACGATCGAGGAGAAGGCGGGACTCTTCTTCCACACCATGATCGCCATCGGCGACCTCGAAGAACCGAACCCGGTCTTCGCGACCCCATCGGCCCGCGAATTCCTCGAGACCAAGCGGATGACGCACTTCAACCTGCTCGGCGCCGCGCCCACCGGCCGCGAGATCGCCGCATGGCAGAATGCGCTGCAGCGGCTGGCGGCATCCACGCGCCTCGGCATCCCGGTGACGCTGTCCACCGACCCGCGGCACTCGTTCAGCGAGAACCCTGGTGCATCGATCCTCGCCGGCCCCTTCTCGCAATGGCCCGAGACCCTCGGCCTCGCCGCCACCCGTGACGAGGCGCTCGTCGAGCGCTTCGCCGACATCGCCCGACAGGAGTACACGGCGGTCGGGCTGCGGGTCGCGCTGCACCCGCAGGTCGACCTCGCGACCGAGCCGCGGTGGGCGCGGCAGACGGCGACCTTCGGCGAAGACGCGGAACTGTCGGGAAAGCTCGGCGCCGCCTACATCCGCGGGTTCCAGGGGGAGTCCTTCGGGCCCGGATCGGTGTCGACCATGACGAAGCACTTCCCCGGAGGCGGTCCGCAGAAGGACGGCGAGGACCCGCACTTCCCCTACGGCCGTGAGCAGGTTTATCCTGGCGGCGAGTTCGAGCTTCACCTGAAGCCGTTCGAAGACGCGCTCGCTGCGGGGACGCGGCAGATGATGCCGTACTACGGGATGCCCGTCGGCACGGAGTACGAGGAGGTGGGATTCGGGTTCAACAAGTCCGTGATCACCGGCCTGCTGCGTGAGCGCTACGGCTTCGACGGTCTCGTGTGCACCGACTGGGGCCTGATCAGCGACTCCGAGATCTTCGGTCAGCCCTTCCCCGCACGTGCCTGGGGCGTGGAGGATCTCACGCCGCGCGAGCGCATGAAGAAGGTGCTGGAGGCCGGAGCCGACCAGTTCGGCGGCGAAGCGAACCCGGAGCTGCTGCTCGAGCTCATCGCCGACGGTGAGGTGACCGAGGAGCGACTCGACGTCTCGGCTCGCCGCATCCTGCGCGAGAAGTTCGAGCTCGGGCTGTTCGAGAACCCGTACGTCGACGAGGACGCGGCCGACGAGATCGTCGGGCGAGCCGATTTCCGAGCCGCGGGGGAGGCCGCCCAGCGCGCCTCGATCACGGTGCTCATGAACGACGGTGCCCTGCCGTTGGCCCCCGGCCGCAAGCTCTACGTCGAGGGCGTCGACGCGACGGTCGCTGCATCGTTCGGGGAGATCGTCACGACGCCGGAGGAAGCCGACCTGGCCGTCATCCGCCTGCAGGCTCCGTTCGAAGAGCGCGAGACGATGTTCGAGAACTTCTTCCACGCGGGCTCTCTCGCGTTCTCGGACGATGTGGTCGCGCACGTCCGCGCGGTCGCCGCCGTCGTGCCGACCGTCGTCGACGTGCTCGCGGATCGTCCGCCGATCCTCACCCCGATCGTCGAGGCCGCGGCCGCGGTGACCGTGAACTGGGGGGCCTCGAGCGCCGCGCTCCTCGACGTGCTCAGCGCCGCGTTCCCCGCCCAGGGCAGGCTGCCGTTCGACCTGCCGCGGTCGATGGACGCTGTCGAAGCCTCCCGTCCCGATGTGCCGTTCGACACCGCCTATCCGCTGTTCCGGTTCGGTCACGGGCTCTCGCTCTAGTCCGGTCGCACCGTCCGGAAGACCGCCCCGCAAGCTTCGGCATGCGGGGCGGTTCGGCGTCCCGGCATCCTCTCGCCGGGAGCATCCCGTCGCTGCACGGTCCCCGCGTTTCGGAATGTCTCGCGCGAAGACGTTCACCGGACGATTTCTGGACGAATGCTGGACTTCTCATTCGGGATCCCGTAAGAATGAGCGCAACATCGCTCGGCCGACAGAAGTCGACCCGTGGGGGGGCCATGTGACGCGGAAGATCGCATCACACGGGAGTAGCGAATGGAATTGCAGGAGAGGACTCTGCGGCGACGCAGAGCGGTAGGAGGAGGCATCGCCGGCGTCACCGTCGGCGCGGTGATCCTCGCGAGTGCACTGGTGCCGACGGCGGCGAATGCGCTGGACGCGGCGAATCCGAATGATCCGTCTGTCGCGCAGGGGCAGATCATCCAGCTGCCCGCCGCCCTGCTCGGCGGCCTCGACATCGCGGCGCTCGGACACACGCTGACGAGCAACCCGGCGGCCCCCGGCTCTGAGCTCGGCGGGCTGGACGTCGGGCTGCTGGAGGCGCTGAACATCGACGTGGGCACGCTGAACGTGCCGCTCCTGACCGACGGCACCCCCGGGACGCCCGGTCTGCTGCGACTCGGCGATCTGGGCGCAGCGCAGAGCTTCAGCTCGTCGCCGACCCAGACGCAGTCGATCGCCTCATCCGGGACCATCACCTCGGGTGGCGCCATCGACACCGGTGCCATCGACGGCAGCGTGAACCCCGGCACCCTCGAACTCACCGATCTGTTCGACCAACTCGCCGTCGCCGGACTCACCGACGCGGTGCTCGACCAGGCGTCGGTCGGCATCGGCGCACTCGCATCGCGTGCCGAATCCAACGCCGGAACGGTCACCTCCCAGTACCGCATCGCCGACCTGAACCTCGATCTGCACAGCAACCTGGTCGCCGGGCTCTCGGGCACACTCGCCTCCGCGATCCAGGGCACCGTCACCCCCGTGAGCGATCTCGCCGGCCCCGGCGGAGCGCTGACCGCACTCACCACGACCATCGTCAACACGATCAATGCGATTCCCGACGTGCCGCTCGTCGCGGCGTTCACCGCGACCGGAGGAACGGTCGCGATCGCCGGACTCGACACCGTCGGACAGACCGTGACCACGCAGGTGCTGCAGACACCGGTGGAGAACACGACGGGCTCGGTGCGGGTCGATCTGAACACCGGGACGGTGTCCGTCGATCTCGCCAAGATCCTCGTCGAGACCGGGGCGGGGGCCGACCTCAACTCCCTGCCGGCGAACACCCCGTTGCTGTCGGCCACGACGATCTCCGCGATCCAGCAGGGCATCACCTCCGCCCTCACCGGTACCCACCCGAACAGCTTGAACGGCAAGGTCTCCACCATCCTGAAGTCGACGTTGGACGCGCTCCAGGTGACGCTGACCGTCGGGGTCGATCTCACGGTGCCGCTCACCGGAACGCCACTGGTGTCGGGGGATGTGACGGTCAAGGGCTCGCTGGCGCAGTTCGCCGGCACCGCGACGCCGGTTCCCGTGGTCGCGACCGACATCAGCCTCGCCGGTCTCAACATCGGCGTCCTCTTGAACCCGGTGGTCGCTGCCGTCACGAATGCGGTCGCCACCACGACGGGTCCGCTCGTGAACACCGCGCTGAACAGCGTGATCCCGCTCGTGCAGCCCGCGCTCGCCGCGATCACCGGACCGGTGCTCTCGACGCTCGATCCCGTTCTGCAGGGCGTGCTGTCGCAGGTCGCGACCATCACCATCAACGAGCAGCCGGCGACAGGAGACATCCCCGGAGGGAGCTTCACCGTGCGCGCGCTCGGCGTGAATCTCCTCCCCGCCGTCGGTGGTGGAGTCTCGCTCGACCTCGGATCGTCGACGGTGAAGGCCGCGGCGGCGGCCGTCCCCGCGATCGACGCGGCCGCCACGGTCCAGGCGGGAACCGACCTCCCTGTGACGGGCTCGGGATGGCCTGCGAACACGCAGGTCACCATCCAGGTGACCACCGCCGGCGGCGGCATCGTCAACGACCCGTTGCCGGTCACGACCGATGCCAACGGCGCCTTCACCTTCGCGTACGGGATTCCGGTGGCGACGCCGCCGGGCACCGGCTACATCGTGACGGCGACCGACGGCACCAGCACGGCGACGGACACCACCGAGGTCACTGCTGCGGCAGCCATCGACGCGGCACCCGCGGTGCAGGCGGGCACGAATCTCGGTGTCTCGGGAACCAACTGGCCCGCGAACACCCAGGTGTCGGTGCAGCTGCGGGCTCCCGGCGGCGGTGCGAACATCGGTGGTCCCGAACTCGTGACCACCGACGGCTCCGGCACGTTCACGCTGGCCTATCCCGTCCCGGCGGGAACGCCGGCGGCGACCGGATACGAGGTCACGGCATCGGTCGGCACCCAGACGGCGACCGACACCACCGAGGTGACGGCTGCGCCGGTCGCGTCGATCGACGCAGCCGCGACCGTCCAGGCGGGCACGAGCCTTCCCATCACCGGCACGAACTGGCCCGCGAACACGCAGGTGTCGGTGCAGCTGACGGCTCCCGGCGGGGGCGCGAACGTCGGCGGGCCGGTCACGGCGACCTCCAACGCATCCGGCGAGATCACGCTCGACTACCCGGTTCCCGCGTCTGCGGCGCCGGGCGCGGCGTACACCGTGACCGGGACGGCAGGAGCGGTCACCGCGATCGACACCACCGAGGTGACGGCGGCGGCGACCGTCGATGCGGCGGCGACCGTGCAGGCAGGGACGTCGCTTCCGGTCACCGGAGCGAACTGGCCGGCGAACACGCAGGTGTCGGTGCAGTTGACGGCTCCCGGCGGCGGGAACGTCGGCGGTCCGGAGACGGTGACGACGGATGTGTCCGGCGGCTTCACGCTGGACTATCCGGTGCCGGCCTCTGCGACTCCCGGAGCGGGCTACACCGTGACGGCGACCGTCGGCACCCAGACCGCGACCGACACGACCGAGGTCACGGCCGCGGCGGCCGTCGACGCAGCGGCGACGGTTCAGGCAGGAACGTCGCTTCCGGTCACGGGGACGAATTGGCCGGCGAACACGCAGGTGTCGGTGCAGCTGACCGCTCCCGGCGGTGGTGCGAACGTCGGCGGTCCGGAGACGGTGACCACCGACGGCACGGGCGGCTTCACGCTCGACTACCCGGTGCCGGCCTCTGCGACTCCCGGCGCGGGCTATACCGTGACGGCGACCGTCGGCACCCAGACCGCGACCGACACCACCGAGGTGACGGCGGCGGCCGCGATCGACGCGGCGGCGACCGTGCAGGCCGGCAGCGATCTGCCTGTCACCGGGACGAACTGGCCGGCCGACACCGAGGTGTCGGTGCAGCTGACCGCTCCCGGCGGTGCGGCCATTGGCACGCCTCGAACCGCCACGACCGGTGCTCTCGGCGGCTTCGCACTCGACTACCCGGTTCCGGCCGGCACACCCGCAGGGACCGGCTACACGGTCACGGCTTCGGTGGGCGCGCAGACGGCGACCGACACGACAGAGGTCACAGCGGCTCCGGTCGTGGTGGATGCGGCGGCGCAGGTCCCCGCGGGCACGAACCTGGCCGTCACCGGTTCCGGGTGGCCGGTGAGCTCCTCGGTGTCGTTGCAGCTGACGGCTCCGGGCGGCGGCGCCGACGTCGGCGGTCCGGTGACCGCGACCACGGATGCCTCCGGTGCCTTCACGGCGAGTTATCCGGTTCCGGCCGGCACCACGCCGGGAACGGGCTACACGCTCACGGCGACCGCGGGTGCTGTCACCGGATCGGACACCACCGAGGTGACTGCGGGCGATCCGGGCGACGTCAACACGAACGCGGCAGCCTCGGCGTCCGCCTCGGCTGACGCGACGGCAGACGGCGACCCGTCGGCTCAGGCAGCTGCGGAAGCCGCTGCCCTCGCGGATGCCACCTCGGCCGCCTCGGCGGCAGCGACGGCTGATGCCACGTCGGCGGCTCAGGCCGCGGCGACGACCGATGCCTCGACCACCGCGACCACGGATGTGACCTCCGCGGCCAACGCCTCGGCGGCCGTCGCGGCGCAGGCGGCCGCGCAAGCGGACGCGTCGGACGACGCGAACGCCGCGGCATCGACGGCGGCGGAGTCGAACTCCTCGGCCTCGTCGGAATCGGCAGCGACCACGGATTCGTCCACGGACGCATCGTCTGAGGCTTCGGCGAACACGAACGCGACAGCCTCGGCATCCGCTTCGGCGAACGCCGACGCCACCACCGCCGCGGTCGCCGAAGCGTCCGCGCAGGCCGCGGCCTTCGCCGACGCCACGGCGGAGGGATCGGCTGCGGCCGACCCGGCGGCGGAAGCGGCATCGGAGGCAGCGGCGACCGCGACCTCGTCCACGGCGGCGACGGCGGATGCCACCTCGGAGGCGAACGCCGGCGCGGCGATCGCCGCCCAGGCGGCAGCGCTGGCCGACGCCACGACGAACACCGCGGCCGACACATCGGCCACGTCGGATGCGAGTACGAGCGCGGCGTCGAACGCGAGCGCGGCAGCCATCGCGAACGCATCGACCGATGCGTCTTCGGATGCGGTCGCCTCGGCGGACGCATCGGCGGAGATCAACACCAACGCCTCCGCGTCGGCGTCGGCCTCTGCGCAGGCCGACGACGACAGCAACGCCTCGGCGGAAGCAGCGGCAGTGGCTGCGGCACTCGCAGACGCGACCAGCCAGGCATCCGCTGCGGCGGACGTGTCGGCCAACGCCGCGGCCCAGGCGGCGGCGACCACCGATGCCTCCACGGATGCCTCGACCACGGCCACCACAGCGGCGAATGCCTCTGCGGCGGCAGCGGCTCAGGCGGCAGCGCAGAACGACGCGACCTCCACCAGTGCGGCGGATGCCTCGGCTTCGGCCGATGCGGATCCGAACGCCTCGGCGGCAGCGGCGGCGAACGCCTCGTCGTCGGCCACGGCATCGGCATCGGCTGCAGCTGACGCCTCGGCCGAAGCCACGGCTGCGGCATCCGCCGATGCCACCGCCAGCGCCTCGGCGGACGCGGCGGCCGACCCGACCGGGAACATCGCCATCGCGCTCAAGTCCCCGGTGCTGGAGCGTGGCAAGCAACAGACCGCGGTCGGCACGGGCTTCAGGCCCGGCGAGACGGTGACGGGTGTCATGACCTCCGCCCCCGTGGCGCTGGGAACCCAGGTCGCGAACGCGCAGGGCACGGTCACCTTCACCTGGACCGTTCCCACCGACACCGATCTCGGAACCCACACCGTGACGCTGACCGGAGCGACGTCCGGCAGCGTATCGGCCTCGTTCCAGGTGGTGGCGTCGGGTCTGGCCACGACAGGCGGACAGGTCCAGGGCGGATGGATCGCTCTGGCCGCACTGCTCCTCATGCTCGGCCTGGGGGCGATGAGACTCGCGAGATCCCGACGGCCCCAGGTGCAGACGGAGTGATCGCGATGCAGGAACGCTGAGTGGTCGGGACCGTTTCCCCACGGCGGTCCCGACCCTCGGCGGTACGGAGGGAAGTGAATGAGCACGAAACTCGAGTCCTCACCGGAGACCGACGTGTCCGCGTCGGGTGACACGGCCGTGGTGCGTCCGCGTCCGACCTGGTGGGTGAAGCTCATCGCCTTCGCCGCCTGCCTCCTGACGTTGTGGCATATCGGGGCGTCCTTCCTGTGGATCGCGCCGTACTCCGCCCTGCGGGAGATCCCCACGCAGGAGGTGCTGGCCGGGTACATGCTGCCGATGTTCGGACAGTCCTGGAGCGTCTTCGCGCCGGAGCCGATCAACGGCGACTACCACTTCAACGTCCGTGCCGTCATCGAGAAGGACGGCGAGCAGGTCGAGACCGGCTGGGTCAGCGCCACCGACGTCGAGCTGTCGATGATCCGCTACAACCTCTTCCCGCCCCGCGCCGGTATCCAGTCCAGCGAGGTGGCGAGTGGACAGATGAACGCCTACAACAAGCTGAACGCCGATCAGCAGGCCGTGGTCGGTCTTGACTTCGCGAAGGACGACGGGGAGGAGTGGATGGTGCGCTCGTTCGAGAAGCTCGAGGGCGACAACCCGTCGACGGAGGCGTACATGGTCGAAGAGCACCTCTCCACCGCGTACGCGACCCAGGTGGCCTATGCGATCTGGGGTGCGGATGCCGTGGTCAAAGTGCAGTACCGCGTGAGTCGTCAGAACGTGGTCCCGTACGAGGATCGCAACGATCCGAGCGCACAGCGGCCCGATCCGACGTTCTCGACCACCGGATGGAGACTTCCCATAGAAGAGGAAGGGCAGAGCCGTGAGAACTTCGCGGACACCTTCCGCGCCCAGTTCGAGAGGATCCAGCCGTGAGCGCGCCGACGAGGACCGCGCCGCGGAAGCCCGGCGCGAAGCAGGACGTGACGAAGAAGGAAGCCCTGCCCCGGAGCACGACGACCGCGCCGGCGCCGGTGTCCACGCCTCCCGTCCCTCCTCGTGAACCCGCGCCCGCTCCTGCGAGCACTGTGCCCCCGCGGTCGTTCCTCACTCGGCTGCTGACGTTCGCCTCGTCGATGATCGGCGGGCTCTGGGCGATGGTGCTCTCGGCGATCGACCGCATCTCTGCTTTCGTCGGCGACTGGCTCTTCAACGGCAAGAAGGGACTCTACGGGCTCGCGGTCACACGCATCCTCTTCGGCGTCACCGCCATCGGCCTGCTGGCCTCGAACTTCAGCACCCGCCTCTACACGTTCGGATCCGGATCGGCCTGGAACGGCGAGCTCGCCGAGCCGGTGAGCGAGTTCCCGAAGATCTGGGTGTTCAGCGCCTTCCATGCCGCGATGGGCAACGACGCGCTGTACACGGCGCTCTACCTCCTCCTCGGGGTGCTCGCGGTGCTGTTCGTCCTGGGCTGGCGGTTCCGGATCGTGCTCCCGATCTTCTTCTGCCTCTGGGTGGGCTTCATCGAGGCCAACGACATGGTCGGCGATCAGGGCGACAACATGTTCCGCATCGCCCTGCTGCTGCTGTTCTTCGCCGACCCCGCGGCCCGGTGGTCGCTGGACGCGAGGCGTCGGGCGAAGTCGGGGGAGTGGTTCGCCCCGAACAGCCAGCCGGCGCTGCTGGGAACCATGTTCCACAACCTCGCCCTCGTCGCCCTCACCGCGCAGGTGTGCTTCGTGTACGCCTCGGGGGCGCTGTACAAGGCCGGGGGTGCCCCGTGGGAAGAGGGGTACGCGATCTACAACCCGCTGCAGACGGCACGGTTCGGTACCTGGCCGGTGCTCAGCGACCTCGTCACCGCCTGGGGGCCGATGGTCACGATCGCGAGCTGGGGGTCGATCATCCTGCAGGTCGCCTTCCCCCTCATGCTGTTGACTCGTCCGACGCGGCTGATCGGCTTGCTCGGCATCCTCTCCTTCCACATCGGCATCGCGGTGCTCATGGGACTGCCGTGGTTCTCGCTCACGATGATCGCGATCGATGCGATCTTCATCCGTGACCGGACCTGGGGGCGGTTGAGTGCGGGGACGAGACGGCGCTGGCGGGAGGCCGGGGTCGAGCGGCAGCCGACGACGCCGCGAACGGTGAGCCCCGACGCGGAGGCGCCGGCGCGGACTGTGGTCTGACGACAACGCGGCGGGGAGATGTGCCCGCCGGGTGTTGGAGGAAGTGGACAGAGCACTTCGCCCGTGGTTGTGGCAGACCTACCATGGCAGTATTCCCACTTCCCTCTGAGAGGAACGCTCATGGTCGACGCCGCCGTCCGTCCGAAGACGACTCGCCCCTCCACCGACACCGCGGATGCGCACCTGCGCCTGGATGTCGCCCGCGTCAACGACGCCCTGATGGGCACGTGGGGTGACGTGCGCCGCCAGGCCCGCGAGATGATCAAGGACTCGGCGTTCTGGCGCAAGGACGAGCTCGGCAAGGACGAGCACCGCGAGCGCGTGCTCAGCCAGCTGCACCTGCTGGTCGAGAACAAGGCCGTGCACCGCGCGTTCCCCAAGTCGCTCGGCGGCGAGGAGAACAACGGCGCCAACATCGCCGGCTTCGAGGAGCTCGTGGTGGCCGACCCCAGCCTGCAGATCAAGTCGGGCGTGCAGTGGGGGCTCTTCGGCTCGGCGATCCTGCAGCTCGGCACCGAGTCGCACCACGCGAAGTGGCTCCCCGGGGTGATGGACCTCTCCATCCCCGGCGCCTTCGCGATGACCGAGATCGGTCACGGTTCCGACGTCGCGGCGGTCGGAACGACCGCGACCTACGACCCCGAGACGGAGGAGTTCGTCATCAACACCCCGTTCCGCGGGGCGACGAAGGAGTACCTCGGGAACGCGGCCCTGCACGGGGTCGCGGCGACCGTGTTCGCGCAGCTGATCACGAACGGCGTGAACCACGGCGTGCACTGTTTCTACGTGCCCCTGCGCGGCGACGACGGCGTCGATCTTCCCGGCATCGGCCGCGAGGACGACGGCCTCAAGGGCGGACTCAACGGCATCGACAACGGGCGCCTCTCGTTCGACCACGTGCGCATCCCGCGCACCAACCTCCTCAACCGCTACGGCGATGTCGCGGCCGACGGCACGTACTCCAGCGCGATCGACAGCCCCGGCCGCCGCTTCTTCACCATGCTCGGCACCCTCGTGCAGGGGCGCGTGTCGCTCGACGGCGCGGCGTCCTGGGCCTCGGCTCTCGGCCTGCACATCGCGATCACCTATGCCACCCAGCGCCGCCAGTTCGATGGCGCGGACGGGCAGGAGGTCGTGCTGATGGACTACGGCAAGCACCAGCGCCGTCTGCTCCCGCGCCTGGCGACGACGTACGCGCAGATCTTCGCGCACGACGAGTTCCTGCAGAAGTTCGATGGCGTCTTCTCCGGTCGCACCGACACCCCGGCCGACCGCGAAGACCTCGAGACGCTGGCTGCGGCTCTCAAGCCGCTGTCGACGTGGCATGCGCTCGACACGCTGCAGGAGGCTCGTGAGGCCACCGGCGGCGCCGGGTTCATGTTCGAGAACCGTCTGGTGGGTCTGCGCGCCGACCTCGATATCTACGTGACGTTCGAGGGCGACAACAACGTGCTGCTGCAGCTCGTCGGCAAGCGTCTGCTCACCGACTACGCCAAGCAGTTCCAGGGCAAGGATGCGGCGGCGCTCGCGAAGTTCGCTGTCGGGATGACGGCGGGCAAACTGTTCCACGGCGCCGGCCTGCGTCAGCTCGGTCAGGCCGTCTCCGACTTCGGACAGGTGAGCCGCTCGGTCGAACGGGGCCTGCGCGAGGAGCAGCAGCACGACCTGCTCGCGGGCCGTGTGCAGCAGATGGTGGCCGACATCGCCTCGCGTCTGCGCCCCGGCGCGAAGGACAAGGCACTCGGTGCCCGCCTGTTCAACGAGAACCAGGCAGAGCTCATCGAGGCGGCCCGCGCGCACGGCGAACTGCTGCAGTGGGAGGCGTTCACCGACGCCGTGCACCAGATCGACGACGAGGACACGAAGAAGGTGCTCACCTGGCTGCGTGACCTGTTCGGTCTGCAGCTCATCGAGAAGCATCTCGCCTGGCACCTCATCAACGGACGCCTGTCGACGCAGCGCGCCGCGGCCGTGTCGAGCTACATCGATCGCCTGTGCACCCGCCTGCGCCCGTATGCGCTCGACCTCGTGAACGCGTTCGGCTACGAGCCCGAGCACGTGCGTGCCCCCATCGCGAGCGGTCTGGAGAAGCAGCGTCAGGATGAGGCCCGTGCGTACTACGCCGACCTCGCGGCGACCGGTCGGGCGCCGATCCAGGAGAAGGCGCTGAAGAAGAAGCAGCGCTGACCCCGCCCGCGGTTCATGGTCCAGGAATCCCGCCCCGTCTTCACGATCGAGGCGGGATTCCTGTGTCGGGTGTCGTTCTCAGGGCGCCGCGGTGAGGTCCACGCCGCGCGCGGCGGCCAGCGCCTGGAGCTTCTCGGCGGCATCGGTCTCGACGCACACGCATGCCTGCAGCCCCACCGCGTCTTCGTCGCGCAGGAGGTAGTAGCTGTCGGTGTCGGTCAGCTGCGCGCCGCCGGCATCGAAGAACAGCCACCGCACCCGGACGAGCACGAGACGGTCGGAGAGATCGCGGCGCTCGCGCAGCTCGAATCCGACGGAGGCCAGCCCCAGTCGCCGGTAGATCGGATAGGACTGCCGCAGACCGTCGATCATGGCGTCGCGGGATTCCAGCACACCAGAGGAGCGGTCGTTCACGATCGTCCCCGGCGTCGACCACAGCCCCGCCGCGGTCTCGGCATCGAACGCGGTGAGGCTGTCCGCGTAGCGGGTGAGGTACTCGGAGATAGTGTCGTCGGTGGTGGTCATGGCGCGAGCCTAGACGCGGCCGAGCGGAGCGCCCCCGGCCTTGACAATCGCCGATCCGCGCGGATGGCCGATTCCCATTCGGGGCTGGGTAGTCTCGGCAGGTACCCGATCCGAGGAGTCCGAGATGTCTGCCGTGAACGCCTATGCCGCACCCCGTGAAGCGGCCCCGCTCGAGAAGACCGTGATCGAACGGCGCGAGCTCGGCCCACTCGACGTGCTGATCGACGTCGCCTTCGCCGGGATCTGCCACTCCGATATCCACACCGTGCGCGGCGACTGGGGTCCGCAGCAGTATCCGCTCGCTCCCGGGCATGAGATCACCGGCACGGTGGCGGCAGTCGGCGCGGACGTCACCCGGCACGCGGTGGGCGACCGCGTCGGCGTCGGATGCCTGGTGAACTCGTGCGGCGAGTGCCGCAACTGCCTGCGCGACGAGGAGCAGTTCTGCACACAGGGGGCCGTGCTCACCTATGGCAGCACCGACCGCGACGGCACCGTCACCCAGGGCGGCTACTCGGAGCAGGTCGTCGTGACCGAGGCCTTCGTCCTGCGCATCCCCGACGCTCTGGCGCTGGATGTCGCCGCGCCCCTGTTGTGCGCCGGCATCACGACCTACTCGCCGCTGCGGCACTGGAACGTCGGACCCGGCACTCGTGTCGCGGTCGTCGGTCTCGGCGGCCTCGGGCACATGGGCGTGCAGATCGCGCACGCGCTCGGCGCCGAAGTGACCGTGCTCTCGCAGACGCTGAGCAAGAAGGACGACGGCCTGCGTCTCGGCGCCGACCACTACCGGGCCACGAGCGACCGCGAGACCTTCCGCGAGCTGCGGTCGTCGTTCGACGTGATCCTCAACACGGTGAGCGCCGTGATCGATCTGCGCTCGTACCTGAGCCTGCTCGACGTCGGCGGAGCCATGGTGTGCGTCGGTGCTCCCGGCGAGCCCCTCGAGGTCGGTGTGATGTCGCTGATCGGCGGACGCCGCTCGCTCGCCGGCAGCAACATCGGCGGCATCCGCGAGACTCAGGAGATGCTCGACTTCTGTGCAGAGCACGGCATCGCCGCCGAGATCGAGACCATCCCCGCCTCCGACATCAACGCGGCCTATGAGCGCGTGCTGGCGTCGGACGTGCGGTACCGGTTCGTGATCGACGCGGCCACGTTCGGTTGAAGGCGGTGTCGGTCACCGCGGCTAGCCTGAGCGAATGACCTCTCTTCTCACGGGCCCCGACGCCCGCGACCGCTGCGCCTGGGTGGGCGACGACGACGAGTACCGCCGCTATCACGACGAGGAGTGGGGCACGCCCCTGCACGGCGATCGTGCGCTGTTCGAGAAGATGGCGCTCGAGGGCTTCCAGGCGGGGCTCTCGTGGATCACGATCCTGCGCAAGCGACCGCGGTTCCGCGAGGTGTTCGCAGGATTCGAGCCCGGGGTCGTCGCGGAGTTCGACGAGTCCGACGTCGAGCGTCTGATGGGCGATGCCGGCATCGTCCGCAACCGCGCGAAGATCGAGGCGACCATCGGCAACGCCCGCATCGTCCGGGGCATGGCCGAGGGCGAGTTCGACGCGCTCATGTGGTCGTTCGCTCCGACGGCCGCGGGCGATCGCCCGGCATCCTTCGCCGACGTCCCGGCGGTCACGCCGGAATCGACCGCGCTGAGCACAGAGCTGCGCCGTCGCGGATTCCGCTTCGTCGGGCCGACCACGATGTACGCGCTGATGCAGTCGGGCGGGATGGTCGACGACCACATCTCGGGGTGCTGGCGAGCCTGACCTCGGCGATGGGCAAATATCCCCATCGAGCAGTATTCCAGGACGCAGTTAGGATGAACGGGTGCTCGGTGGGCCCGTCGGGACTGCACAGGAGCAATCGAAGAGTGTCACCCTGGGGGGGAACCGGGAATGAAGGCGTTGTCATGGATGCGCGCACGACCGAAGACGCTGGCGTCGGCCGCCGGCGTCACCGTCGGCGTCATCGCCATCACCACGATGGCTTTCACCTATGAGGGATTCCCGACCACCAAGGTCGATCTGAACGACGGCGGCGTCTGGATCACCAAGACCTCGAGCCTGCTCGTCGGGCACTTCAACAACGAGTCGACCGTCCTCGACGGTGGCCTGCGCACCACGGGTGAGAACTACGACATCCTGCAGGACACGAGCAACATCCTCGTCGTCGATGAGAACGCCTCGACCCTGACCGCCGTCGATCCGGCACGCGTCTCGCTCAACGACTCCGCGAAGGTCCCCTCCTCCTCGAAGGTCGCGCTGGGCAACCGCACGGCCGCGATCCTCGACCAGAAGACCGGCGAGCTCTGGGTCGTTCCGGCGCAGGGTGTCTCCTCCTTCGAGGCCGAGGTCAACGAGCCGGTGGCGGAGCTGGGAGCCGGTGCCGACGTGGCGGTGGCCAAGGACGGCACCGTCTTCGGACTCGCGCCGGAGCGCGGCGAGGTCGTCACCGTCCCTGTGGACAACGAGGGGGAGGCGCTCGACGCCTCCGCAGCCTCGGTCGGCGAGCTCGATGCGGCCGCGAAGCCGACCATCACAGCCGTTGGACGCACACCGGTCGTGCTCGATCGCGCCGCCGGGGTCGTGACCTCGCCCGGTGGCATGCGCACCGAGATCCGCGGTGCCGACAAGGCGGTCCTGCAGCAGTCGTCCGAGAACACCGACGCGGTGGCGATCTCGACTGCGAACGCCCTCGTCAGCGTCCCCCTCGACGGCAGCGAGCCGACCGAGGTCGACGCGGGGGGCGACGGCACCGCGGCCGCTCCCGTCTGGCTGCGCGGATGCACCTACGGCGCGTGGGCCGGCACGGCGACCTTCATCCGCGAGTGCCCGGGCACGACCAACGACGTCAACGCCCAGGTCGAGGGCGCCGAAGACGCGAAGAGCCTCGTGTTCCGTGTCAACCGCGACGTCATCATCCTCAACGACGCCGTGGGCGGCGCGGCCTGGCTGGCCAACGAGAGTCTGCAGCGCGTCGACAACTGGAACGACCTCACCCCGCCGGAAGGCGAGACCGAGAACGAGGACGACTCGACCGAGGAGACCGTCGAGACGACTCTCCCGGAGCGCAAGGAGGAGAACACTCCTCCGATCGCCGAGGACGACACCTTCGGCGTGCGCCCCGGTGTCACGACCATGCTCCCGGTGCTCGACAACGACAACGACCCCGACGGCGACGTCCTGGTCGCCACGCTCGCCGAGGCCCAGCCCGCGATCGGCACGATCCAGCAGGTGCAGAACGGCGGATCACTGCAGATCGCGGTCGAGGAGGGCGCGTCCGGCTCGACGACGTTCACCTACGAGGCCGATGACGGCCGCGGTGGCAAGGACACGGCGGCCGTCACGCTGACCGTCTTCGACAAGAGCGTCAACACCGCCCCTGTCCCCAAGCGCAGGACGACCTTGACGGTCGAGACCGGCGGCACGATCTCGTACAACATCCTCCCGGACTGGATCGACCCGGAGGGCGACGACGTCTACCTCAAGGACGTGGTCGCCGCTCCCGGAGACGAGGTCGACTTCAACACCGACGGTCAGATCACCTACAAGGCCACGGCGAGCCAGCAGGGGCACAAGGAGGTGCAGGTCACGGTCGCCGACGGATACGGCGAGACGGCCACCGCCACGGTGATCCTCGACGTGCGGCCGGAGGGCTCGACGAAGCCGAAGACCAACGCCGACCACGTCGTCACCCGCGTCGGCGAGCAGGTCACGGTGGCGCCGCTCGCCAACGACACCAGCTCGGGCCGAGAGCTGCTGCGTCTCGGGCGCGTGAACGAGGTCCCCGGCGCGACCATCGTGACCGACGGCCCCAACAAGACGTTCACATTCACCGCCGATGCCCCCGGCACCTACTACGTGCTGTATCTCGCGACCGCCGGTCCCGAGAACGGCGAGGGGATCGTGCGCGTCGACGTGCTGGAGGCGAGCGAGACGGATCTGCCCCCTGTCGCCGTGCGCGACGTGGCGCTGCTGCCGACCGGTGGTGACGTGCTCATCGGTGTGCTCGCGAACGATGTCGACCCCGCCGGCGGCATCCTCGTCGTGCAGTCGGTCTCGATCGAGGACGACTCCGGCGTCTCGGTGTCGGTCATCAACCATGAGACCCTCCGTATCACCGACCAGGGATCGCTCACCGATCAGGCCCGCATCAAGTACCGGATCTCGAACGGTTCCAAGTCGGCCGAGGGCGAGGTCGTGGTGATCCCGATCCCCGCGCCCGACCAGCTCCTCCAGCCGGTCGTGAACGACGACACCGCGATCGTGCGTGCCGGCGACGTCGTCACCATCCCGGTGCTCGACAACGACACGCATCCGAACGACGACGTCATGCACGTCGTGCCCGAGCTGGTCGAGCCCCTCGTCGACCCGGAAGACGGCGAGGCGTTCGTCTCGCAGGACACGATCCGCTTCAAAGCCGGACCCGTCGCGAAGACGGTCTATCTGACGTATGAGGCCGTCGACTCCCGCCAGCAGAAGGACGCCGGCTACGTCACGATTCAGATCCTCCCCGTCGACGCGGACACCAACGCCGCTCCACGCCCTCAGGATCTCGTTGCGCGCGTGCTCGCCGGATCCACCGCGAACATCGCCGTGCCTCTGGACGGCATCGACGCCGACGGCGACTCGGTCGAGCTGATCGACATCGCCTCCAGCCCCACGAAGGGCCGCATCACCGAGACCGCGCAGAACTACTTCACCTACGAGGCGTTCGACGACTCCTCCGGTGTCGATGTGTTCCGCTATCGAGTGCGCGACCGCCTCGGCAAGGAGGGCATCGCCACGATCCGCGTGGGCATCGCTCCGGGCGAGCAGGTCAACCAGAGGCCCTTCGCGGTGAAGGATGCCGTGGTCGTGCGACCCGGCCGTGAGATCTCGGTACCGGTGATGCTCAACGACTCCGACCCCGAGGGCGACAAGATCAGTCTCGTCAAGGACGGTCTCGAGGTTCCGACCGACACGGGGATCACGGCCCGCGTCTCGGGTGACCGCGTGCTGGTGCAGGCGCCGAACCGCGAGCTCGAGACGTCGCTGCAGTACACGATCCGCGATGCGCGGGGCGCGGAAGCCACCGCGGCCCTGCAGATCACGGTCGACGAGGACGTGCCGTTGCAGGCGCCCGTCGCGCGAGACGACCGCGTGCGCCCGACCGACCTCACCGACGGCACGATGAGTGCCGACCTCGACATCCTCAAGAACGACGAGGACCCGGACGGCACGACCGACCGCCTCAAGCTCGCGCTCGGTGAAGGCGCCACGCAGCTCGAGAACGGCAAGGTGCGGGTCACCGTGACGGAGAACCTGCAGCTCATCCGCTACACGATCACCGACCAGGACGAACTGGCCGCATCGGCCTTCATCTTCGTTCCCGCCGAAGCGGACCTCCGGCCGATCCTCGACTCGACGAAGCCGCTCGAGGTCATGAGCGGCGAGACCAAGGAGATCCCGCTCTCGAAATTCGTCACCGTCGCCGGCGGCGGTACGGCTCGGATCACCGAACACGCCAAGGTCACCGCCGTGTATGCGAACGGTGACGACCTCGTGAAGGACGAGACGACGCTGGTCTACACCTCGGCCGACGGGTACTTCGGACAGGACTCGCTCACCTTCGAGGTCACCGACGGCACGGGCCCCGACGACCCCGAGGGCCGCACGGCGACGCTGAGCATCCCGATCAACGTGCTGCCGCCGGAGAACCAGCAGCCGGTGTTCACGGGGGCAGAGGTCATCGTCGCCCCGGGGGAGAAGGCGTCGACGCTCGACCTCGCTGCGCTCACGACCGACCCTGATCCGGAGGACGAGGGCACGCACAGGTACAAGTACGTCAGCGGCGCCGGCAAGGGCATCACCGCCAAGATCGATGGCTCGAAGCTGCTCGTGGAAGCGTCGTCGGATGTCGAGAAGGGCACGGTCGCCTCGCTCAAGCTCGAGATCACCGACGGAACGACCGAGGCGGTCGAAGGCACCGTGACCGTGCGCGTCGGCGCGTCGACCCGCCCACTGCCCGCGGCCAACACCGACACGATCTCGGAAGCGGATCAGGGCAAGAGCATCACGGTGCCCGTGCTCGCGAACGACTACAACCCGTTCCCGGAGACGCCGCTCAAGCTGATGACGGCCGCCACGGAGTCGGGCTCCGGCGGCGCGGCCGTCAAGGGCGATCAGGTGGTCGTCACGCCCGACCCCAGCTTCGTCGGGACCATGGTCGTGCGCTATCGCATCCAGGACGCGACGAAGGATGCCGAGCGCGAAGCCAACGGGCAGATCATCGTCACGGTGCAGGGTGTTCCGGACGCGCCGGGAACCCCTCTCGTCTCGAGCGTGCAGGACCGTACCGTCGTCGTCTCCTATGGGGCGCCGGCGAACAACGGCGCCGAGATCACGAAGTACACGGTGAAGTCCGTCAGCGGCAACCCGTACTCGAAGGAGTGCCGCTCCACCACCTGCACGCTGGACGGCTTGACCAACAACGTCGAATACACCTTCCAGGTGACCGCGACGAACCGCGTCGGCGAGTCGAAGCCGTCAGGCTCGTCGGCGGTCGCCCGTCCGGACGCTCGGCCCGACACCCCGAACCCGCCGACCCTCGCCTTCGGCGACAAGTCCCTCAAGGTCTCCTGGGCCACCCCGACAACTCCCGGATCTCCTGTCGAGAGCTACACGCTGGAGATCTCCCCGGCTCCGCCGTCCGGGGTCTCGCAGAAGCAGGCCACCGGGAACTCGATGACCTGGGAGGGGCTCGAGAACGGCGGCATCTACCAGGTGCGCGTGCAGGCTCACAACCGCGCGCCCGAGCCGTCGAGCTGGAGCGGCTGGTCGGCGTCGGAGGTACCGGCAGGTCCTCCGATGCCCGCGGCCGCCCCCACCGTCGCGCAGCTGCAGGCCGTGGGCAGCCAGGCGCAGATGCAGGTGAGCTGGGTGCCGGGGAATCCCAACGGTGATCCGATCGACTCCTTCGAACTGCAGGTATGGGAGGGCGGAACGCTCCGCAACACACTCACCCCGGGGGCGTCCATACGGTCGCAAGCGGTCTCGGTCCCGACATCAGAGGTGCCGTACACCTACCGCATCCGTGCCCAGAACAAGGCGGGCTGGGGCGACTGGAGCCCCATGTCGGCACCGCGCCGCGGTGTGAACAAGCCCGACGCTCCTGTTCTCTCGGCCGTCACGCCGGGCGATCGCTCGCTCACTCTCACCTGGTCGCGGAGCGCCCTCAACGGCGCGAAGACGACCGAGGTGCAGTACCAGTACTCGATCAACGGCGGTAGCAGCTGGGCGGCGATGCCGGGCAACAACGTGGTCACCGGACTCGCCAACGGAACCAACTACAACGTGCGGGTGCGCGCGGTCGCGACGGTCGACGGGTCGACGTACGCGAGCGATCCCTCCGGACAGATCGTCGGCAACCCGTACGGTCCGCTGAAGCAGCCGGCGGTCAGCGCTTCGCAGAACCCCACCAGCGTCACCTTCAACTGGGACGCGGGGCCCGCCGCGAACGGCCGCTCCATCAAGACCGTCCGCATCCGCATCGACGGCGGCGGCTGGCAGAACGTCGGCGCCAGCGGCAGCCGTACGGTCGGCGACGGGTACAGCCAGCGACACACGATCGACGTCGAGGTCACCGACCAGGCAGGCCAGCAGATCACCCGATCCGCGGAGCAGACGTCCGGACCGAAGCCCGACCCGCGCGCCTGGGTCACCTCGACCGGAAACGCGAACGGACAGCCCAACTGCAACGACGGCACGTGCGCATACTTCTACCTCACCGGCCGCGGCTTCCCGGCGAACTCCAGCATGTGGGTGCAGTGCGCCAGCAACGCGCCGCCTCCCTACGGCGGCACATTCGGCGGACGGACCGTCACGACCGACGGCAACGGCAACATCGATCAGCAGCTCGGCTGCTACCTCGGCATGCGCCGCGGGACGATCGAGGCCTGGGTCGTGATGGACGGCAAGGAATACGAACACAAGGTCTGGCAGTGATGCCGCGCGACACCTCTCCACGAGAACAAGGAACGACACCCTCATGACAATGACCCCCGAGCAGGCCGCCTGGTTCCAGGGCACCTTCCAGCGCCTCGTCGAGAACATCGACAAGGCCGTGCAGGGCAAGCAGGAGATCGTCGGCCTCGTGCTGGCCTCGATGCTCGCCGAGGGCCACGTGCTCCTCGAGGATGCACCGGGAACGGGCAAGACCAGCCTCGCCAAGGCGCTGGCCGCGACCGTGCAGGGCACCAGCGCGCGCATCCAGTTCACGCCCGACCTGCTGCCGTCCGATGTCACCGGCGTGACGATCTACGACCAGCAGTCGCACCGCTTCGAGTTCCACAAGGGCCCGATCTTCGCGTCGATCGTGCTCGCCGACGAGATCAACCGCGCATCGCCCAAGACCCAGTCGGCGCTGCTCGAGGTCATGGAGGAGTCGCGCGTCACAGTCGACGGCGTCACGCACGAGGCCGGTCGCCCGTTCCTCGTGATCGCGACGCAGAACCCCATCGAGCAGGCGGGCACCTACAAGCTGCCCGAGGCGCAGCTCGACCGCTTCCTGATCAAGACGTCGATCGGCTACCCCGACCTCGCCGTGACCGAGAGCATCCTCGCCGGTGCCTCTGACCGCAACCCCTCGGCCGGCCTGTCCGCGGTCATCACCACGAGCGCGGTGGCCGATATGGCCGACCTCGCCGCGACCGTGCACGTCGAGCCCGCCGTGCTCCGCTACGTGGCCGAGCTCGCCGAGGCCACGCGCGAGGACGGCGCCATCCGCCTCGGCGTCTCGGTGCGCGGGGCGATCGCGATGGTGCGCATGGCCAAGGTGTGGGCAGCGGCCCAGGGGCGCCACTTCGTGCTTCCCGACGACATCAAGGCCCTCGCCCGCCCGGTCTGGCAGCACCGCCTGCTTCTCGACGCCGAGGCCGAGTTCGCCGGCACCAGCAGCGACACCGTGATCGCCCGTGTTCTCGACGCGGTGGCAGCGCCTCAGGCCCGAGTGGCGGCCTGATGACCGCGGAGGCCCTTCCGGCGTCGACGCCGCAGATGGAGCGCGACGCCGGTTGGCGTGACATCGCGGCCGTCCTCGGTGCGCGCGCCCTGACGCGCCTCCGCAAGATCACCTCCGCCATCCGCCCGCTCGCCTGGGTGCTGATGGCCCTCGCCGTCGGCTTCTGGGTGCTCGGCCAGACCGCCGGATGGGCGGAGTTCACCATCGCCGCCGTCGTCATCGCGATCGCCGTGGTCCTGTGCGCGCTGTTCCTCATCGGCCGCACCGCCTACGACGTCGCGCTCGACCTCGCCCGCACCCGTGTGGTCGTGGGAGAGCGCGCGGTCGGTGCCCTGACCCTCGCCAACCGCGGCACCAGGGCCATCCTCCCGTCTCGTGTGGTGCTCCCCGTCGGTTCCGGACGCGGCGAGTTCGGCATCCAGCGACTCGCGCCGGGGGAGGAGGCGGAGGAACTCTTCGCGATCCCCACCCAGAAGCGCGGCGTGGTCAAAGTGGGGCCGGTGAGTGTCGTCCGCGGCGACCCGCTCGGCCTGTTCGAGCGGGCTCACCGTCGTGACGACCCTGTCGACCTCTTCGTGCACCCGCGCACCGTGCTGTTCGACGGTCAGTCGCTCGGCTACCTGCGCGACCTCGAAGGGCTTCCCGCAGCGGATCTGTCTCGCGACGATGTCTCGTTCCACGCCCTCCTGGAGTACCAGCCGGGCGACGACCTGCGTCACGTGCACTGGCGGTCGACGGCCCGCACCGGCACCATGATGGTCCGGCAGTACGAGGAGACCCGACGCTCGCACTTCGTGATCGGGCTCTCGCGCTCGCTCGCCGACTACGCCACCGAAGACGACTTCGAGCTCGGGGTCTCGGCTGCGGGGTCGATCGGCCTGCGCGCTCTGCGCGACTCTCAGCGCGTCGACATGCGCGTGCAGGGCCGGGAGCTTCCCGCGGGCACCGGCAAGCAGCTGCTCGACTCGCTCTCGGCCGTGGAGAACAGCAAGCCGAAGGAGGGCGGCATCGCCGAGCTCGCGGGCGTCGTGTCCGCCACCATGCCGTTGGCGAGCGTGGTGGTCCTGGTCTGCGGCGCTCGGGTGAAGTCCGACGATCTCCGCCTCGCGTGCGCGCGTCTGCCGTTCGGTGCCCGTGTCCTCGTCGTGGTCGCCGACACCACGGCCTCCGCCCCGGCGCTGCGCCGCATCGGCGATGCCGACGTCGTCACGGTGGGTGCGCTCGAACAGGTCCCGCTCGCTCTGCAGAAGGTGCTCGCATGACCGGGTCCTCCGCCGCGTTCGGCGACCTCCCCCTCCGCCGTTGGATCCTCGACCTGGGAGCGACGGCGCTCCTGGTCCTCACGGCCCTCGTGGGCTTCTGGCCGACGTTCGCCGGTCCGTCGTTCCTGCCAGCCGCCATCGGTGGAATCCTGATCGGCCTGGCGATCGCGGTCATCACGACCTGGCGTCATTGGGGCATCCTGATCATCGCGGGTCTCACGATCGCCGCGTACTTCGTGTTCGGCGGAGCTTTCGCTCTGCCGCAGACGTCGATCCTCGGCTTCATCCCGACCATCGAGACGCTGCAGAAGCTCGCGCTCGGGACGGTCACCGCGTGGAAGCAGATGCTCACCACGGTCGCCCCCGTCGCGGCGGCCGACGGACACCTCGTCGTCCCGTTCCTGCTGGCGCTGGTCGTCACCACCGTGACCGCCTCCCTCGCGCTCCGGCTGTCGCAGGTGGCGTGGGCCCTGATCCCCGCCGGCGTGCTGCTCATGCTGGTGATCGCGCTCGGCACGCCCGAACCCGCGTTCCCGCTCGTGCAGGGACTCGTGTTCGCGGTCGTGAGCATGTCGTGGCTCGCCCTTCGCCAGTTGTGGGCACCGCAGAACACGGCGATCTCCGTCAGCGAGGTCGATCCCTCCCGCGCCGCGCACATGCGCACCCGGCGTCTGCTCGCCGGGGTGGCCGTGTTGGCGATCGCCGGCGGCGCGGGGGTGGCAACGAGCGCCGTCGCGAACCCGGCGCAGCCACGACACGTGTTCCGCGACGTGATCATCCCGCCGTTCGACATCCGGGATTACCCGAGCCCCCTGCAGGCGTTCCGGAAGAACGTGCGCGACGAGGCGGACCAGACGCTGTTCACGGTGCAGGGCCTGCCCAAGGGCGCGCGCGTGCGCACCGCGGTCATGGACCAGTTCGACGGGATGGTCTACAACGTCACCGACGGCGGGCCGACCTCGTCGAGCGCCTTCAGCCCCCTGCGATCGAACATGTCGCCGGATGCCGAGGGTGTCTCGGTGACGCTCAACGTCGAGATCGGTGCGTATCGCGGAGTATGGATGCCCACCGCGGGCGAGCTGTCCGAGATCAGGTTCTCCGGCGACGATGCCGAGCAGTTGCGCCGCGGCACCTACGTGAACACCGAGACGGGCACCGCCGTCTCCACCACGAAGCTGACGAAGGGCGACGAGTACACGGTGGATGCCGTGATGCCGAACGTACCCGACGACGAGCAGCTCGCCGAGGTGCCGTTCGGCAAGGTGTCGATGCCGAAGCCGAGCAACGTGCCGGAAGAGCTCACGGCCCTCGCCGCCGAGACCATCGCCGGTGCCGAGACGCCGATCGAACGGGTGCGGGCCCTCGAGAACTTCCTCTCCAAGGAGGGCTTCTTCAGCCACGGGCTCGAGGGCGAGGTCATCTCCCGCGCCGGCCACACCGCCGAGCGCATCTCGACGCTCGTCGGCGGGGAGCAGATGATCGGTGACGACGAGCAGTACGCCGTCGCCATGGCGCTGCTCGCCGGGCAGGTCGACATCCCCGCCCGGGTGGTCATGGGCTATTACCCCGACGAGGACAAGGCAGGCGAAGCCACGTTCGCCGCCACCGGCGACAACGTGCACGCCTGGGTCGAGGTCAACTTCGAGGGACTCGGGTGGATGGCGTTCAACCCCACCCCGCCCGAAGACCAGGTGCCGAACGACCAGAACACCAAGCCGCGCGTCGACCCGAAGCCGCAGGTGCTGCAGCCGCCCCCTCCGCCGCAGGAACCCGTCGACCTGCCACCCACCCTGCCCGACGACCGCGAGGCCGAGGACGAGAGTCTGAACCTCGCGGGCATCATCGGGGCGATCCTCGTGATCGGCGGCATCTCCCTCGGAGTGATCGCACTGCTGGCATCGCCCTTCATCGTGATCGGCGCGTGGAAGGCGGCGAAGCGTCGTTCCCGCCGCGCGGCCGCGCGCACCGCCGACCGCATCAGCGGCGGCTGGGACGAGCTCACCGACCGTGCCGTCGACTACGGCGCCCGCATCCCTCCCGGAGGCACGCGGATCGAAGAGGCGGCGGTCGTGGCGTCGTCGCTCACGGTCCCGCAGGTCACCGCCCTCGCCGAGCGGGCCGACGCCGACGTGTTCGGCCCCGCCGAGCCGAGCCCGGAGGATGTCGAGTCGTTCTGGCACGAGGTCGACGACATCGTCGGCGGACTGGGCAAGGAGGCCGGCTTCTGGAAGCGCCTCCAGGCGCGACTGAGCGTCCGCTCCCTGATCGGCGGCACCGCCATCTCGAACGGATTCCAGAACCTGAAGGACGCGGCGGCCGTGCGCGTCCGCCGCGAACCTGGCACCATCAAGAACAGCACGACGCCCCCGTCCCCCGAGAGCGAGACCTCATGACGCAGCCCGCGCCCGACCAGATCGCGCCGGTCTCCCGTCGCGCCGTCGCCTATCTCATCGACGCCTTGATCGCCGGGGGCCTCGCGATCGTGCTCGGCGGCGGACTCCTCGTCGCCGTGTCGCTCGCCGGCAGCGTCGAGGCCGGCCTCGGAGTCCTGCTGATCGGCGGCCCCGTGGTGAGCCTGGTGCTGCTCGGCTGGTTCTTCGTCTACACGGTGATGCAGGCGGGGGCCGGCTCGATCGGCATGCGCGCTCAGAGTCTGAAGCTCGCCTCGGCCGCGGACGGGAGTCCGCTCGGCTTCGGACGCACGCTGCTGCGCAACGTCATCTTCGGCCTCGCCGCCTCCGTCGTCGTGGGGTACTTCACCCCGCTCTTCGACGGTTCCGGACGGTTCCAGGGATGGCACGACAAGGTCGCCGGATCCCTGATGCTGGACGCGCGGGTACCGGCGCCCGTCGGG